>NZ_CAHJXA010000073.1 GCF_903644135.1 Sphingomonas bacterium
CAAGCCGCATCTCAACATCGGCACCATTGGTCACGTCGACCACGGCAAGACGTCGCTGACCGCGGCGATCACCAAGGTGCTGGCGGAGACTGGCGGCGCGACGTTCACGAGCTACGCGAACATCGACAAGGCTCCAGAAGAGCGCGAGCGCGGGATCACCATCTCGACCGCACACGTGGAATACGAGACCCAGGCGCGTCACTATGCGCACGTCGATTGCCCGGGCCACGCCGACTATGTGAAAAATATGATTACCGGTGCCGCGCAGATGGACGGCGCGATTCTTGTCGTGTCCGCAACCGACGGGCCGATGCCGCAGACCCGTGAGCACATCCTGCTCGCGCGCCAGGTCGGCGTGCCGACGATGGTCGTGTTCATGAACAAGGTCGATCTGGTCGACGATCCCGAGATCCTAGAGCTCGTCGAGCTCGAGATCCGCGAGCTGTTGTCTAAGTACGACTTCGACGGCGACAATATCCCGATCATCCAGGGTTCGGCGGTATGCGCGCTCGACGACAAGCAGCCCGCGATCGGTCATGACGCCGTTCTGAAGCTCATGCAGGCGGTCGACGAGTATCTGCCGCAGCCCGAGCGTCCGCTCGACAAGCCGTTCATGATGCCGATCGAGGACGTGTTCTCGATCTCGGGTCGCGGCACCGTCGTCACCGGCCGCGTCGAGACCGGCATCATCAAGGTCGGCGAGGAAGTCGAGATCGTCGGCATCAACGACACCCGCAAGACCACGGTCACCGGCGTCGAGATGTTCCGCAAGCTGCTCGACCAGGGCCAGGCGGGCGACAACGTCGGCGCGCTGATCCGCGGCGTCGGTCGTGAGGAGGTCGAGCGCGGCCAGGTGCTCTGCAAGCCCGGCACGATCAAGCCGCACACCGACTTCGCGTCGGAGGTCTATGTGCTGTCGAAGGAGGAGGGCGGCCGCCACACGCCGTTCTTCGCCAACTATCGGCCGCAGTTCTACTTTCGAACGACCGACGTCACCGGCACCGTCGAGCTGCCCGAGGGCACCGAGATGGTCATGCCCGGCGACAATGTCGCGCTCGGCATTAAGCTGATCGCGCCGATCGCCATGGACGTCGGCCAGCGCTTCACCATCCGCGAGGGTGGTCGCACCGTCGGCGCAGGGGTTGTCAGCGGCATCACCAAGTAATATAGGCGCATCAAGAAAGCGGCCGGTCCCGGGCAACCGGGGCCGGCCGTTGCCTTTTAGTGTAAGTGTTTGACGAGAGGCAGGCTCGGCCCCTTTTTCGTCATGCCGGGCTGGTCCCGGCATCCAGAGCCACGGGCGATGCCGTTTGTGACCCTGGACTCCGGCACAAGGCCGGGGTGACGGTGGGAACGTGATTGTCGCTCCGCTCTTTCAAATTGGTAGTGGGACCCATGGACAACAACATCCGCATCCGCCTGAAGGCGTTCGACCATCGCGTGCTGGACCAGGCCGCGGGCGACATCGCCGACACGGCGCGGCGCACCGGCGCGCTGATCCGCGGGCCGATCCCGCTGCCGACCCATATCGACAAGTTTACCGTCAACCGCGGCCCGCACATCGACAAGAAGAGCCGCGAGCAGTTCGAGACGCGCACCTACAAGCGGTTGCTCGACATCGTTCAGCCGACGCCGCAGACGGTCGACGCGCTGATGAAGCTGGACCTCGCGGCCGGCGTTGACGTCGAGATCAAACTGGCCTAGGGGCCTCGCTTCGGCGGTCGACCATCTGGTTCCGCTGGAGCAACGACATTGAGATACCGCCGGTGGCTTGCCGCCGGGACAGCGTCTCCCGTCTGCCCCTTTATCGGGGCGCTCAGCCCGGGACGGGGGCTCGCTTCGCTTATCCGGGCTGACACGCACCGCGGGATTTCCCCTCGGTGCCTCTGTGAGGGAGATGGGTCATGCGTACCGGCGTGATCGCGAAGAAGATGGGCATGACGCGCCTGTTCCAGGACGACGGGCGGCACGTGCCGGTCACCGTCCTGCAGCTGGAAGCGTTGCAGGTCGTCGCTCGCAAGGACATGGATACGGACGGCTACACCGCCGTGCAGCTCGGCGCGGGCGTCGCCAAGGCGAAGAACGTCGCCAAGCCGCAGCGCGGCGCCTTCGGCAAGGCGGAGGTCGAGCCCAAGGCAATCCTCGCCGAGTTCCGCGTGACGCAGGACAACCTCCTAGATGTCGGCGCCGAAATCTCGGCCGAGCATTTCGTTGCCGGCCAGCTCGTCGACATTCAGGGCCGCACCCAGGGCAAGGGCTTCCAGGGCGGCATGAAGCGCTGGAACTTCAAGGGTCTGCGCGCGACCCACGGCGTGTCGGTGTCGCACCGCTCGCTGGGTTCGACCGGCCAGCGCCAGGATCCGGGCAAGACCTTCAAGAACAAGAAGATGGCGGGTCACATGGGTGACAAGAACCGCACTCAGCAGAACCTGGAGATCGTGTCGACCGACGCGGCGCGCGGGCTGATCTTCGTCAAGGGCTCGGTGCCCGGCTCGAAGGGTGGCTGGCTATTCGTCAAGGATGCGGTGAAGGTCGCCGCTCACGCCGATGCGCCCTATCCCGCCGCGATCCGCGCGCCCGCGCATGACGAGGAAATCCACGTCGCCGAGGTCGAGCCCGCCGCGGTCCACGAGCTGCCGCACGATCCGAGCGCCGAGGAAGTTGCCGCCGGCGCTGCCGCGGCCGATGCCCATGGTGCGGGCGAGGTCGATCCCGGCTCGGTGCCTCCAGCCGATCCAACCCCCGGTCAGGAGGGCTGAGCCATGAAGATTACCTCCACATCATTCTCTGGTGAAACCGGCGGCGAGGTCGAGCTGAACGACGAGGTCTTCGGCCTCGATCCGCGCGCCGATATCCTCCACCGCGTCATCACCTGGCAGCTCGAGAAGCGCCGGGGCACCGCCCGCGGCACCCGTGAGCGCGCCGACGTCGCCCGCTCGGGCAAGAAGCTGGGCCGGCAGAAGGGCGGCGGCGTCGCTCGTCACGGCGACAAGCGCGCGCCGGTGTTCGTCGGCGGCGGCAAGGCGCACGGTGCCCGCGTCCGCGACTTCAATCCCGGCCTCAACAAGAAGGTACGGGCGCTGGGGCTGAAGATGGCGCTGTCGAGCCATGCGCAGGCCGGCTCGCTGATCGTCATGGACAGCCTGGCGGTCGAGGGCGGCAAGACCCGGACGCTGAAGGGCGACTTGGCAAAACTGGGCTTCGGCGTCGAGGGGGGCAAGCGCGCGCTGGTGATCGACGGCGACCTGGTTGATACTTCGTTCGCGTTTGCGGCCGGCAATCTGCACGAAATCGACGTGCTGCCCGCGGTCGGTGCCAACGTCTATGACATCATCAAGGCGGACACGCTGGTCCTGACCCGCGCCGCCGTCGAGAAGCTGGAGGCGCGCTTCCATGGCTAAGCCACAAACACCGGTCGACCTGCGTCACTATGACGTGATCGTCGCGCCGCACATCACCGAGAAGGCGACGCTGCTGTCCGAGCAGAACGCGGTCGTCTTCCGCGTCGCCAACGACGCGACCAAGCCGCAGATCAAGGCGGCGATCGAGGCGCTGTTCAGCGTCAAGGTGACCGGCGTCAACACGATCGTCCAGAAGGGCAAGACCAAGAAGTGGAAGGGCGTGCCCTACACCAAGTCCGACGTGAAGAAGGCGATCGTCACGCTCGCCGACGGTCAGTCGATCGACGTGACGACGGGGGTCTGAGATGGCACTGAAGCAGTATAATCCGACGAGCCCGTCGCGCCGCGCGCTGGTGCTGGTCGACAAGTCGCAGCTCTGGAAGGGCAAGCCCGTCAAGGCGCTGACCGAGGGCAAGACCAAGTCCGGCGGCCGCAACAACAAGGGCCATGTGACCAGCCGCGGCATCGCCGGCGGTCACAAGCAGAAGTACCGGTTCATCGACTTCACCCGCCGCAAGTGGGACATGGAGGCGACGGTCGAGCGGCTGGAATATGATCCCAACCGCACCGCGTTCATCGCGTTGGTCAGCTATCCCGACGGCGAGCAGGCGTACATCATCGCGCCGCAGCGTCTGGCGGTCGGCGACAAGGTGATCGCCGGCAAGAAGACCGACGTGAAGCCGGGCAACGCCATGGAGCTGGGCCAGATGCCGGTCGGCACCATCGTCCACAATGTCGAGATGAAGCCGATGAAGGGTGGCCAGATCGCCCGCTCGGCCGGCACCTATGTGCAGGTCGTGGGCCGCGATCGCGGCATGGTGATCGTGCGGCTCAATTCGGGCGAGCAGCGCTACATCCATGGCGAGTGCATGGCGACGGTCGGCGCGGTGTCCAACCCCGACAACCAGAACCAGAATTTCGGCAAGGCCGGTCGCAGCCGCTGGATGGGCATCCGCCCGCTGACGCGCGGCGTTGCCAAGAACCCGGTCGACCATCCGCATGGCGGCGGCGAGGGCCGTACCTCGGGCGGCCGTCACCCGGTCACGCCATGGGGCAAGCCGACCAAGGGTGCCCGCACCCGTCACAACAAGTCAACCGACAAGATGATCATCCGGTCGCGTCATTCGACCAAGAGGAAGGGCTAAGATGGCTCGCTCGGTATGGAAGGGCCCGTTCGTCGAACTGAGCCTGCTCAAAAAGGCTGAGACCGCGCAGGACACCAACGCGCGCGCGCCGATCAAGACCTGGTCGCGCCGCTCGACGATCCTGCCCTCGTTCGTCGGCCTGACCTTCAACGTCTATAATGGCCGCAAGTTCGTGCCGGTGTCGGTCAACGAGGACATGGTCGGCATGAAGCTGGGCGAGTTCGCGCCGACGCGCTACTTCCCCGGTCACGCCGCCGACAAGAAGGGCAAGCGCTGATGTCCAAGCCCAAATCCTCTCGCAAGGTCGGCGACAAGGAAGCCCTGTCGGTCGGCACCAACATCCGTGGCTCGGCGCAGAAGCTGGGCTTGGTGGCGGCGCTGATCCGCAACAAGAAGGCCGGCGATGCGATGAACATCCTCGCCTTTTCGACCAAGGGCATGGCGGTTGATGCGCGCAAGGTGCTGGCCTCGGCCATCGCCAATGCCGAGAACAACCATAATCTGGATGTCGACGCGCTGGTCGTGTCGGAGGCGTCGGTCGGCAAGGGCATCGTCATGAAGCGCTTCGCCACCCGCGGCCGCGGCAAGTCGACCCGCATCCTCAAGCCGTTCAGCCGTCTGCGCATCGTCGTGCGCGAGCAGGAAGAAGCATAATGGGTCACAAGTCGAACCCGATCGGGATGCGGTTGCAGATCAACCGCACCTGGGACAGCCGCTGGTTCGCGGAAGGGGCCGATTACGGCCGCCTGCTGCTAGAGGACCTGCGCATCCGCCAGTACATCATGAAGACGCTGCCCTCGGCGGCGATCTCCAAGGTGGTGATCGAGCGGCCGGCCAAGCTGTGCCGCATCTCGATCTACGCCGCTCGCCCTGGCGTCATCATCGGCAAGAAGGGCACCGACATCGAGAAGCTGCGCAAGACGATCGGCGGCATGACCTCGTCCGACGTCTCGCTCAACATCGTCGAGATCCGGAAGCCCGAGGTCGATGCACGGCTGGTCGCGCAGGGCATCGCCGATCAGCTGGAGCGGCGCATTGCCTTCCGCCGTGCCATGAAGCGCGCGGTGCAGTCGGCGATGCGGCTGGGTGCCGACGGCATCCGCGTCGCCTGTGGCGGCCGGCTGGGCGGCGCCGAGATCGCACGGTCGGAGAGCTATCGCGAGGGCCGGGTGCCGCTGCACACGCTGCGCGCCAATATCGACTATGCCGAGGCCGAGGCGCACACCTCGTACGGCGTCTGCGGCGTCAAGGTCTGGGTGTTCAAGGGCGAGATCCTGGGTCACGACCCGATGGCGACCGACCGGCTGATGATGGAAGCGCAGACCTCCGGCGTGCGCCCCGCGCGCGACGATCGCCGCTAAGGACTGACCGATGCTGCAACCAAAGAAGACCAAGTTCCGCAAGGCGTTCAAGGGCCGCATTCATGGCCTAGCCAAGGGCGGGTCGGACCTGAACTTCGGCTCCTATGGGCTGAAGGCCATGGAGCCGGACCGGATCACCGCGCGCCAGATCGAGGCGGCGCGCCGCGCGATCACCCGCCACATGAAGCGGCAGGGGCGGCTGTGGATCCGCGTGTTCCCCGACGTGCCGGTGTCGGGCAAGCCCGCCGAGGTCCGCATGGGCTCGGGCAAGGGTTCGCCGGAGTTCTGGGCGGCGCGGGTCAAGCCGGGCCGTATCCTGTTCGAGGTTGACGGCGTCGATGGCAAGGTCGCGGCTGAGGCGTTCGAGCGGGCGGCGATGAAGCTGCCGATTAAGGTCAAGGTCGTCGCTCGTCTGGGCGACACGTCGCACCTGGGAGGCGAGTAAGATGGCGAAGAACACCGACATCGTCGGCCAGTCCGACGACCAGCTGACCGAGAAGCTGGGCAACCTGAAGCGCGAGCAGTTCAACCTGCGCTTCCAGGCGGCGACCAACCAGCTCGAGAAGCCAAGCCGCGTGCGCGAGGTCCGCAAGGACATCGCCCGCATCAAGACCGCACAGGCGCAGCGCTCCGCTGCCGCCGCGAAGTAAGGAAGAGCACATGCCAAAGCGCGTGCTGACCGGCCTGATCGTGTCCGACAAGGGCAACAAGACGGTGGTGGTGAACGTCGAGCGCAAGGTGAAGCACCCGCTCTACGGCAAGATCATCCGCCGCTCGAAGAAGTATCACGCCCATGACGAGACGAACGAGTTCAAGCAGGGCGAGACGGTGCGGATCGAGGAGACCGCCCCCATCTCCAAGCTGAAGACCTGGAAGGTGGTCGATCGGGTCAACACCCATGCGACGCCGGAGCGGGTCGACGTCGACGCGTAGATAGCCGTCATGCCGGGCTTGTCCCGGCATCCAGAGCCATCAGCGCTACGTTGCTTGGCTCTGGACTCCGGCACAAGGCCGGGGTGACGAACGGAAGAAACAAGGCGGGGCTGGGTCGGTATCCACCCCAAGGTAGAAGGACTGCAACATGATCCAGATGCAATCCAATCTCGACGTCGCCGACAACAGCGGCGCGAAGCGGGTGCAGTGCATCAAGGTGCTTGGCGGGTCCAAGCGCCGGGTGGCGGGGGTCGGCGACATCATCGTCGTCTCCATCAAGGAAGCACAGCCGCGCGGCCGCGTGAAGAAGGGCGACGTCCATCGCGCCGTCATCGTCCGCACCGCCAAGGACATCCACCGCGCGGACGGTTCCACCATCCGCTTCGACAGCAACGCCGCGGTGCTGGTCAACAAGAACGAGGAGCCGATCGGCACCCGTATCTTCGGGCCGGTGGTGCGCGAGCTGCGCGGCAAGAAGCACATGAAGATCATCAGCCTCGCGCCGGAGGTGCTGTGATGGCGACCTCTGCCGCAGCGAAGCCCAAGATGAAGATCAAGAAGGGCGATCAGGTCATCGTCCTGTCCGGCAAGGACAAGGGCAAGACCGGCACCGTCACCCAGGCTATGCCCAAGGACAGCAAGGTGATCGTCGGCGGCGTCAACGTCGCGACGCGCCACCGCAAGCCGACCCAGGCCGAGCCGCAGGGTGGCCTCGTCAAGATCGAGGCGCCGCTGCACGTCAGCAAGGTGGCGCACGTCACCGCCGACGGCCGTCCGACCCGCGTCCGCTTCGAGGTGCAGGACGGCAAGAAGGTCCGCGTGGCCGTGAAGACGGGGAGCAAGATCGATGGCTGATTACACGCCTCGGATGAAGGGCATCTATGACGAGACGATCGTCAAGGCGATGACCGACAAGTTCGGCTACAAGAACGCGCTGGAAGTGCCGCGGCTTGATAAGATCGTGCTCAACATGGGCGTCGGCGAGGCGACCCAGGACAAGAAGCGCGTCGACCAGGCCGCGTCGGAGATGGAGCTGATCGCCGGTCAGAAGCCGGTCGTCACCAAGGCGAAGAAGTCGATCGCGCAGTTCAAGCTGCGCGAGGGGATGCCGATCGGCGTCAAGGTGACGCTGCGTCGCGAGCGGATGTACGAGTTCCTCGACCGCTTCATCACCATCGCGCTGCCGCGCGTGCGCGACTTTCGCGGGCTGAACCCCAAGAGCTTCGACGGTCGCGGCAACTATGCTTGTGGCATCAAGGAGCAGATCGTGTTCCCCGAGATCAACTATGACCGCATCGACAAGGTGCGCGGCATGGACGTGATCGTGACCACGACGGCGAGGACCGACGACGAGGCGCGCGAGCTGCTGCGGCTGTTCGGCTTCCCGTTCCCCAAGGAAGAAGAGCCGGCCGAGCAGAAGCAGGCGGCCTAACATACGACCCGGTTCCCGCGGCGCGGGACCCCGAAAGGAAGAGCTTAAGTCCATGGCGAAACTGAGTTCGATCAACAAGAACGAGCGGCGCAAGAAGCTGGTGAAGCAATATGCGCCGAAATATGCGAAGCTGCGCGCGCAGGCGAACGACACGACGCTCGACGAGGGCGAGCGGCTGATCGCGCGCCTCAAGATGGCGGAGCTGCCGCGCAACGCGAACCCGACCCGCATCCGCAACCGGTGCGAGCTGACCGGCCGCCCGCGCGCCTATTACCGCAAGTTCCGTCTCGCCCGCGTCATGCTGCGCGATCTCGCCAACAAGGGCCTGATCCCCGGCGTCACCAAGTCGAGCTGGTAAGGACACATCATGGCAGTGACCGATCCCCTGGGTGACCTGCTCACCCGCATCCGCAACGGCCAACGCGCGAAGAAAGACAGCGTCCTGTCGCCGGCGTCGAAGCTGCGCGTCCGCGTGCTCGACGTGCTTCAGCGCGAGGGCTACATCCGCGGCTATTCGGAAGAGCAGATGGGCCCCGCCGCCGGCGTGCGCATCGAGCTGAAATATTTCGAGGGCCAGCCCGCGATCAAGCATGTCGCGCGCGTGTCCAAGCCCGGCCGCCGCGTCTATAGCGGCTCGCAGGGTCTGCCGCGGGTCATGAACGGCCTGGGCATCACCATCGTCTCGACGCCGCGCGGCGTGCTCTCGGATGCCGAGGCGCGCGAGCAGAATGTCGGCGGCGAAGTCCTCGCGGAGGTGTTCTGATGAGCCGTATCGGCAAGAAGGCGGTCCCGGTCCCGGCCGGCGTCACCGCCACCGCCCAGGACGGCACGCTGAGCGTCAAGGGTCCCAAGGGCACCCTCAGCCTCGCGATGCGCGACGAGATCAGCTATGCGATCGAGAGCGACGGCATCCAGGTGCAGCCCGCCAACGACACCAAGCAGGCGCGCGCCTTCTGGGGGATGCAGCGCACGCTGGTGCAGAACCTGGTGACGGGCGTGACCACCGGCTTCACCAAGAAGCTGCTGATCACCGGGGTCGGCTATCGTGCTGCCGCGCAAGGTCGCAACCTCAAGCTGCAGCTCGGCTATAGCCACGACGTCGACATCGCGGTGCCGGAAGGCCTGGAGGTCAAGACCCCCGACAACACCACCGTCGAGATCAGCGGTGCCGACAAGCAGAAGGTCGGCCAGCTCGCCGCCGAGATCCGCCGCTGGCGCAAGCCCGAGCCGTACAAGGGCAAGGGCATCAAGTATGATGGCGAGTTCATCTTCCGCAAGGAAGGGAAGAAGAAGTGATGACCAAGGGACTGTCTCTCTTCGAGAAGCGGCGTCGCCGCAACCGCACCGCGCTGCGCGCGCGCGCCGGTGTTCGGCCGCGGCTGTCGGTGCACCGCTCGGGCAAGCACATCTATGCGCAGGTGATCGACGATGTCGCCGGCACCACGGTCGCATCGGCGTCGACGCTGGTCGGCCATGAGGGCTCGGGTGCCAATATCGACGCCGCATCGGCGGTCGGCACGCGCGTCGCGGAGGCGGCAAAGGCCGCGGGCGTGACGCAGGTGGTGTTCGATCGTGGCGGCTTCCTGTTTCATGGCCGCGTCAAGGCGCTGGCCGAGGCCGCGCGCGAAGCCGGATTGGAGTTTTAAAGATGGCTGACGACAACCAGGTCGAGACGGTCGCCAATGCGGCGACCGGCGCGCCGTCCGATGCGCAGCCCCAGGGCGGCCCTGGCGGCGGTGGTTATGGCGGCGGCCCCGGTGGCGGCGGTCGCGGGCGC
>NZ_CAHJXA010000074.1 GCF_903644135.1 Sphingomonas bacterium
ATCCGCTCGGCGGCGGCGCGGGCGGCAAGCCGGCGCGGGCTGAGCAGCAACACCTCGCCGTTCGTCATCCAAGCCTCGCCGAGCAGCGCCGGCGCAACCGCCGTCGTCTTGCCAGCCCCCGGCGGCGCGACCAGCACCGCGTTGCTCCCCGCGCGCAACACGGCGAGCAGGTCGGGCAGCACGGCGGCGATCGGCAGCGTCATCACTCCCTCCTATCGCGGTTGCGGCCGGCTTGCTAAGCCGCTGCCGCGATCCGGTGTCGCACCACGGAGATATCCCATGAGCCTGCTCGACGGCCTGCTTGGCCAGATCAACCAGAACCCCACCGTCGCCGGTCTGGCGGCAAAGGTCGGGATGTCGCCCGACCAGGTCGAGGCGGCGATCACCGGCCTCGTCCAGGCGCATACCCAGCCGACCGACACGGTCGCGACCGCGTCCGACCAGACCGGCGTCCCCGAGGACAAGCTCCACGAGATCCTCGGCCATCTCGGCGGCGAGGGGGCGTTGGGGCAGCTGTCCGGGCTGGCTGGTGCTCAGGAGGGTGGCCTTGGAGGGCTTGGCGGCATGTTGTCGGGGCTGTTCGCGAAGAAGTGATGCCGACGATCGATCCAGCCGCGCTCTAGCTTCAGGTCCTAGTATCACACGCCGCGAGGGTGCTAGCGGCGTGCGCGAGGAAGGACCGGAACGTGGCGAGCGGGCATCATCATCAGCATGGCGGGCATCATGGCGACGCGGCCGGGTCTACCTTGGCCCATGCTCACGCCCATTTGCCCGCCAGCTTCGACCGCGCCTTTGCGATCGGCATCGCGCTCAACGTCCTGTACGTGCTGGGTGAGGGCGGGGCCGGGCTGACGACGGGATCGGTCGCGCTGCTGGCGGACGCGGGGCACAACCTGTCGGACGTGCTGACGCTGGCGGTCGCCTGGGGCGGCGCGGCGCTGGCGCGGACGGCTCCCAGCAAACGCTTCACCTACGGCCTGAAGCATTCGACGATCCTGGCGGCGCTGTTCAACGCGCTGGTGCTGCTGGTCGCGCTGGGCGCGATCGTGCTGGCGGCGGCGCAGCGGATCACCGCGCCGCCGGCGGTGCCGGGGCTGACCGTGTCGCTGGTCGCCGCCTTCGGCATCGGCGTCAATGGCGTCACCGCCTGGCTGTTCGCCAGCGGCCGCAAGGGCGACGTCAACGTCCGGGCGGCGTTCCTGCACATGGCGGGTGACGCGGTGGTGTCGGCGGCGGTGGTGCTGGCCGGCATCGTCATCTGGGCGACGGGGCTGGCGTGGATCGACCCGGTGGTCAGCCTCGCCATCGCCGCGGTGATCTTCGCGCAGACCTGGGGCCTGTTGCGCGAGACGGTGGAGATGGCGCTGGCGGCGGTGCCGCGCGGCATCGACTATGACGCGGTCGAGGCGGCGCTGCTGGCGCTGCCAGGGGTCGCGCGCATTCACGACCTCCATATCTGGCCGATGTCGACCACCGAGCCGGTGCTGACCGCGCATCTGGTGATCTCTGCCGGAGCGGCCGGCGATCCGTTCCTGGCGGACGCTCGCGCGATGCTGCACGATCGGTTCGGGATCGGCGTGGCGACGTTGCAGGTGGAGACGGGGCGGATCAATCACGAGTGTGGTGGCGATCACGGCTAAGCCGTGATCGTGACGTCGGACGGTTTGGCTGCGCCGCCCGCTGGCCGAGCCGGGCTTGCTTGCTTCGCTCGCAGCCTGACGGTCGTGGCCGTCAGTAAGCCCGGCTCAATACGCCCGGCTGACCGCAAACTCCACCGCCTCGACCATCGCTTCCTTCGCCTTGGACGCACCGAACGGCCCCAGCGCGTCGATCGCGCGCTGGCCATAGTGGCGGGCGCGGGCCAGGGTGTCGTCGATGGCGCGGGTCTGGCGGATCAGCGTCGCGGCGTGCGCGAAGTCTGCGTCGCTTGCGCGCCGGCCCTCGACCGCGTCCTTCCAGAAGCGCCGGTCCTCCGCCGAGCCGCGCGCGTGCGCCAGGATCACCGGCAGCGTCATCTTGCCCTCGCGGAAATCGTCGCCCGCGTCCTTGCCCATCGTGCCGGCGTCGGAGACATAGTCGATCGCGTCGTCGACCAGCTGGAAGGCGATGCCGAGGTTGCGGCCATAGGCGTCGAGCGCCACCTCCTCGCGCTCGGGCCGCTCGGCGACGACCGCGGCGATGCGGCAGGCGGCGGCGAACAAGGCGGCGGTCTTGGCGTCGATGATCGCCAGGTAGCGCTCCTCGGGCAGGTCGATGCGCCGCGCCGCGGTCAGCTGGTTGACCTCGCCCTCGGCGATGATCGCGCTCGCCCCCGACAGAATCTTGAGCACCTTGAGGCTGCCGTCCTCGACCATCAGCTCGAAGCTGCGGCTGAACAGGAAGTCGCCGACCAGCACGCTCGCCGCATTGCCCCAGATCAGGTTGGCAGTACGCCGCCCGCGCCGCAGGTCGGAGCCATCGACGACATCGTCGTGGAGCAGGGTCGCGGTGTGAATGAATTCGACCGCGGCGGCGAGGCGGTGATGGCGCGTGCCGGTATAGCCGATCGCCCGCGCGCTCGCGAGGGTCAGCATCGGCCGCATCCGCTTGCCCCCGCCCGCGATCAGGTGGCCGGCGAGTTCGGGGATCAGCGGGATGTCCGACTGCATTCGGCCCAGGATCACCGCGTTGACCGCGTTCATGTCCCCCGCCACCAGCGTCACCATGGGATCGAGCGAAGGCTGAGCAGCGGCGGGACGATCGGGCAGGCGGTGGACGGTGGCGGTCATGCTGCAGTGCAGATGGCTTCGCGAGCCGGCCATGGCAACCCCAGGCCGGGTCTTGCCGCGACCGGTGCCAGCCCGCATGGGACAGGTTGAGGAGAGGGCCGATGAGCGATGCGGACGAGACCGGGGTGCTGCAGGGTTATCGCAAGAGCATCGACAATATCGACGCAGCGCTAATCCACCTGCTTGCCGAGCGGTTCAAGGTGACGCAGGCGGTCGGCCGGCACAAAGCGATCGCAGGCCTGCCCCCCGCCGATCCGGGCCGCGAGGAGCGCCAGATCGAACGACTGCGCCGCCTTGCGACCGAGGCCGAGCTCGACCCGGAATTCAGCGAGAAGTTCCTGCGCTTCATCATCGACGAGGTGATCCGCCACCATGAGCGGCTGCGGGGCTGACGTTACTTCGCCGTTACCCGCCACACCGTGTTGCCCAGGTCGTCGGCAATCAGCAGCGCGCCGTCACGCGCGATCGCCACGCCGACCGGGCGGCCATGCGCCTTGCCGTCGCTGCCGATGAAGCCGGTCACCACGTCCTGCGGCTTGGCGGTCGGCCGGCCGCCTGCAAACGGCACCCAGACCACCTTGTAGCCGTTGAACGGGTTGCGGTCCCAGCTGCCATGCTCGCCGACGAACACGCCGCCGCCCGCGAAGCGCGTGCCGAGCGCACCGCTCGTGTAGAAGGCGAGGCTCAGCGCCGCGACATGCGAGCTGAGCGCGACGTCGGGCGGGATCGCCTTCGCCACCAGGTCGGGCCGCTGCGGCTGAACGCGCGGGTCGAGATGCTGGCCGTAATAGCTGTAGGGCCAGCCATAGAAGGCACCATCCTTGACGCTGGTGAGGTAGTCGGGAACGAGGTCGGGCCCCAGTTCGTCGCGCTCGTTGGCGACCGCCCAGAGCTGGTGCGACACCGGCTCAAAGGCGACGCCGGTCGGGTTGCGGATGCCGGTCGCGTACAGCCGGTGCGCGCCTGACGCGCGGTCGATCTCCCAGACGGCGGCGCGTTCCTTCTCGGCTTCCATGCCGTTCTCGGTGATGTTGCTGTTGGAGCCGACGCCGACATATAGTTTGCTGCCGTCGGGGCTGGCGGTCAGGCTCTTGGTCCAGTGATGGTCGATCGGACCGCCGGGCAGGTCGGTCAGCTTGACCCCCGGCGCGGTGATCTGCGTCTGCCCGGTCTGGTAGGGGAAGCGGAGCAGCGCGTCGGTGTTGGCGACGTAGAGGTCGCTACCGACCAGCACGACCCCGAACGGCGAGTGGAGATGGTCTAGCAGCACCGTGCGCAGATCGGGAACGCCGTCGCCGTTCGTGTCGCGGAGCAGGGTGATGCGCTGCGCGCCCTTCGCGCCGGCCCCGGCATGGCCCTGGACCAGCCCCATGATGATTTCCTTGGGGCGGTGGATCGGCTCGCCCGGGCCGCTCGACTCGACCGTCAGCACGTCGCCATTGGGCAGCACGTAGAGCTGGCGCGGGTGGACGAGGCCGGTGGCGAGCGCGGTGATCTTCAGGCCGGCGGGGACGGTCGGCGTCTCGCCCTTCTGCCAGGTCGACACCGCGGCGATGTGCATCGGCGGCAACAGATATTGCTGGATCGCCGGCAGCACCGGGCTCGACCCCAGCTGCGTCGAGCGGTCGAAGTCGGTCTTGCCCGAACAGGCGGTCAGCACAAGGCCGGCGGCGGCGGCGAGCAGGAGCGCGCGCATCAGGCGACTCCCAGCCGGTGACGATAGATGAGCGATCGCCCGGCCCATCCCGTCAGCGCCATCAGCAGCACGGTGACGATCGACAGGACCAGCCCGGTCGGCACCACCGACGTCCAGCCGTCGCGGCTGTGAACAAAGGCATTGACCAGCGCGACCACCATCGCCGTGACGAGGCCTATGCCGTGCAGCACCGTCGCAGGGATCGTCCGGAGCCGCGCGTCGCCGAAGAAGTCTATCAGCGCCGCCAGCACCGTCAGCCCGCCCATCACCAATCCGGCGGTCAGCAGCCAGACCGAGAAGTTCGCCCACTGCATGTCGGCGGTGTCGGCATAGGCGATGTCGTTCACCAGCGCCCCGGTGAAGCACACGGCGGGGAACGCCTCCAGCAGCGGCCGCAGCGGCTGTCCGGCAAGGCTGGCGGTGGCGCGGGGATGGTCTGGCATGGCGTTTCCTGTCGAGCGGCACCGCTCGCACGTTGATCATACGCGCGCATGGGAGATGCGGTTCCTCCGATATGCCGGTGCGCCGCCGGTTGCAGCTTGCCGCGACGCTGCTACCATCGGCGCTCCCCCGTTCGGAGACCTGCATGTCCGCCTTTGCGCTTGCCCTCGCCCTTGCCGTCCAGTCGACCACACCCGCGCCTGTGCTGGTCAAGCTGCCGTCGCAGGGTTCCGCAGCGGCGGCCGCCCCGCCTCGCTCGCGCGTGCATGGCTATGGCCGGCTGCTGATCAGCCCGCGCGGCGACCAGATCGCCGCGATCGAGGGAGCCGGCGGCAGGGCGGCGGGACCCATCGTCATCCGCTCGGTCGCCGACGGGCATGTTCTTCGCACGATCACGCCGGCCGCGGCCGGCAGCGCCGCGACCGGGCTCACTTATTCACCCAGCGGCCAGCTCGCCTGGCTGTCGCCCGATACCAGCGACGCCAAGGGCCCGACCGCGATCGTCGTCGAGGACGGCGGCAAGCAGCGGGTGATCGCGCGGGTCAAGGGGCTGGTTCAGTCGCTGCGCTTCTCGCCGGGCGGCGACCGGATCGCGGCGCTGGTGGTGCTCAACCCGACCAAGGAGACCGGCGCCACCCAGGCCGGCGCGCGCCAGATCGGCGAGATCGGCGAGACCAGCGACGAACAGCGGCTGGCGATCTTCGCGGTCAAGGGCGAAGCGGTGACGCCCGACCAGGTCAAGCCGGTCTCGCCCTCCGATCGCTACATCTACGAATATGACTGGACGCCCGACGGGGCCGGCTTCGTCGTCACCAGCGCGCTCGGCAATGGCGACAACAACTGGTGGGTGGCGACGCTTGACTATGTCGATCCGGCGACCGGCGGCGTGCGCAACATCGCCAAGCCCGCCACCCAGCTCAACTTCCCGCGGGTGTCCCCGGACGGCAAGTCGGTCGCCTATATCGGTGGCCTGATGAGCGACTTCGGCTCGATCGGCGGCGACGTGTGGACGGTGCCGCTGGCCGGCGGCACGCCGACCGACGTCACCCGGAACGCGCCGATGACCTTCCAGTCGCTCGCCTGGACCAGGGGCGGCCTGCGCGCGGTGGCGCTTCACAACGACAAGGCGGAGATCGTCGCAATCACGCCAGATGTCAGGGGGGGCAAGCCGCTCGTTACCGGCTACAGCCAGCCGGTCAGCGTCTCGGCCGGCGACGGCCGCGCGTCCTTCTCGGCGGACGGTGCCAAGGTCGCGATGGCGGTGGAGGACTTCACCCACGCGCCGGCCATCTATGCGGGCACCGCGCTGGCACCGGTGCAGATCACCCACGACAACGACGCCATACCCGCCGCGGTGGCGGCGCGCAGCGTGACGTGGAAGAGCGACGGCTACAACGTCCAGGGCTGGCTGTTGTCGCCGCTCGGGGCCGACCCGGCGAAGAAGGCACCGATGATCGTCCAGGTCCATGGCGGCCCGTCGGCGGCGACCTCGCCGCGCTTCATACAGCCGGGGCCCGCGACCGAGTATCTCGACGCCGGCTATTACCTGTTCTCGCCCAACCCACGCGGCAGCTACGGCCAGGGGGAGGCGTTCACCGCCGCCAACAAGCGCGACTTCGGCGGCGGCGACCTGCGCGACATCCTCGCGGGCGTCGATGCGGTCGAGAAGATCGCGCCCGTCGACAACAACCGGCTGGGCATGACCGGATGCTCCTATGGCGGCTTCATGGCGATGTGGGCCAACACCCAGACCAACCGCTTCAAGGCGATCGTCGCCGGGGCGGGGCTGTCGAACATGGTCAGTTACTACGGCACCAACGGCATCGACCAGTGGCTGATCCCCTTCTACGGCAAGACCACCTACGACGATTACAAGATCTACGAGGATGCCTCGGCGGTCTATCACGTCAAGTCGGCAAAGACCCCGACCTTCATCTATGTCGGCGAGCGCGACATCGAGGTACCGCCGACCCAGTCGATCGAATGGTGGCACGCGCTGAAGGCCGAAGGCGTCGACACCAGCCTGGTGATCTATCCCGACGCCGGCCATTGTGTGCCGCGGCCGGACCAGAACGCCGATGTGCGCAAGCGCGCGCTGGCGTGGTTCGGGAAATATCTGGGGAAGTGAGCCTTTTCGTCACCCCGGGCTTGACCCGGGGGGTATAGTGATAGCGGGTGGAAATTGCAATTGTGACCACAGCTGCTGATTGAGACGGACTTTAGCACTAGTCGCTCGCAATGCTCATGGCGCTCCGCTCGATCCGTGGCGATCCACGGCCGCGATCCGTACTGCCACACCGACACTGCCAAATCAGGGGCGGTAGACCGGACCCGATTTTTGGGTGGGCACCTTTTGCTTGATGGATTGACAATTTACCGCAAATTAGACCGGCATGGGGAGAGAACAATGCCGGTCACAGAAGCCGCTATTTTAGCCGTCGCTGCGGATGCCGTTACGAAGGCAGGGGCCACGGCGGCCACTTCCGCGCTATTCAAGTCCGCGAACGAGCGGGCTGAGCGCGTCCTGCGAGGACCGGCCAAGGGCCTAGTGATCAGGGCCTTAGCATCCCTGCAAAGCTATGCTCCTTTTCTTCAAGAGACACACGACCGGGTATCGACGTTTAAGACATTCGCTGATCCTACAAAACCGGTCTCGCTATTAGACCACTTTGTAGAGACTAGGTTTCAAGTCAGCCGTGACAAGCCAACTGTAAACCAGACAGCTATCATTCAGCGCTTAACAAGACCGTCGCGGTTCGTGGTGTCCGCCACGGCTGGATTTGGTAAAAGTATGGTGATGCGATACTTTGCCCTAGCGCTGTTTGAGAATCCAATGGGCAAGATTCCTATTTTTTTGGAACTTCGTAACTTAAACAGAGTGAGCGCTCCTTCAATCATAAGCTTTCTACACTCGTCCTACAAGAGGATAAGCGACGTACAGGTGGAGTCATTTAAGCAAGGTCTATCTGGTGGGGCGTTTGTTCTAATTTTAGACGGCTTCGACGAACTCAACCATGACTTGAGAGCTGTCATAGAAAGTGAGGTTTTGCAGATTGCCAGAGATTACCCGCTGTGTTCGATTATAATATCAGGTAGGCCTGATGATCGATTTAAGTCTTGGAGAAACTTCTCGATTATCAAGGTTGCGCCGATGGCAAAAGACCAAGTTGTAGACCTTATAAATAAGCTAGAGTACGAGAGAGGCGTTAGAAAGCGGTTCATTCAAAAAGTCAACAATGGTCTTTATGACAGCCACAAGAGCTTCATGTCTACGCCTCTTCTGGCAATACTAATGCTTCTCACATTTGAGCAAAACGCTAATATTCCTGACAAGATGCACCTATTTTACGGAGAGGCCTTCAAGACCCTTTTCCACAAACATGATGCTCTAAAAGAGCAGTACGACCGTTCTCGAAAGTCCGGTCTAATGGTAGACGAGTTTGAGAAGGTATTTTCGGTTTTCTGCTTAAAGACTTATGTGCAAGAGAAGACCGAGTTCTCTTTTGGTGAGATAATGTCTTCGGTTAAAGATGCCATTCGGTATGAACACCAAGACGTCAAGCCTGCCGACTTCCTTTTTGATGTGGAAGAAGCTGTCTGCCTCGTGATGAAGGAAGGTGCGTCATACTTCTTTGTGCATCGTTCATTCCAAGAGTACTTTACAGCGCTGTTCCTAGCGAATTGCGCTGGCAATATAAGAGACAATTTTATAGCGAAAATATCGAGTAGATATTGGGATAATGTCTTACCGATGCTTTTTGACATGGCGGCTTCTCAAATAGAGCCGACTTGGGTTGCCAATAATACTCAAGAATACTTAAATGATGTCGGCTTTGAAGAAAACCAAATCAACCTGTATTCGCTAGATTCAGTAGGATCTCGCTAATGAAGTCAGGTGATCAAGTTG
Organism: Sphingomonas bacterium; assembly: GCF_903644135.1. Taxonomy (GTDB): domain Bacteria; phylum Pseudomonadota; class Alphaproteobacteria; order Sphingomonadales; family Sphingomonadaceae; genus Sphingomonas. Next base: position 8,813 of record NZ_CAHJXA010000074.1, read on the forward strand.
ACTGGGAAGGAATAACGCCTGGTGATTACCAGAGATACATTCAAACAATGATGCGCTTTTACCCCCAAATCCAGTTTGCTTCGCAGTTCTCTTTTCAGGAAATTGAGAAATGGGCAAAGGAGAATTGGAGTTCTTTGTACGATACTCACAAGGGAACGAGACAAATCAGCGGAATAGAAGTAGTGGACATCCCGCTGTCACAAATACCTGATAACGCGCTCGAAAAGAGCTTTCTTACAAAGTTAGCCAATCATGAGTTTGAACAAATCCTCAAAGTAGAACAGGGTTTAGATAGGGAACAGAAGGCTAAGAACGAAATTCTTGACAGCCTGTTTTCCGAAGGTATTGATCAGATGGACTCCAGGAGTTGACGTTGCGATCAAACGCTTAGCTGAGGCTCGCGGTACAATTGGTCGGCTTTAGCCTGGAATTCCATCCAACCCCGGGGCAAGCCTTCGGAATCCATTGGAAACACATTCGTCCCAAGCCGCCGCGCGGAGGCCGCGAGTCTTGTAACCGCTTCTAGCATATAGGCAGCAACGTCTGCCTTCGGCGGACCGGCTTTCTACCAGGCAAACTGGTTGTCGTAATGTCTGTTCCACTACTCGAAACCAGCTTCGCCACGGCACGGGCAAGCTGAGGCGAAAGCCGGCAAACCCCATCCCGCCGAATGACGAAATCAGCCGACGCGAACCGCTGTTCCCGAATGAGTTTCAGGATGACGCCGTCCACAACCGGCCGATGCGGCTCGATCATGTCGAGCGCCCAACCGGGGCTGCCTTTCCGGCCATTGTGCATGATCCCGAGCATAGGGTCATAGCCGTTTGCCACGGCGTCGATTTGAACGTGCGCCAGCTTCACGGCGTAGGCATAATTCAACAAGGCATTGACGGGGTGGGAGGCGTTGCGGTTCTCCGGCTTGACCCCGGTGGCGAGGGAACTTCGCCCGCCATAGGATTGCCACCGTTCGGGCACCGGCTTGCGAGCTGTACCGGTCCAGGCGATCGGCAGTCCATTCCACGCGGCAAAGTACGCCGAGGCGCATTCACCTTCGATTGCATACAGGTCGTTGATATCGCGAAATGCGGCCGAACGTAGCTGCTCAATTCCAGCATTGGCTTTCGCCAGCGCAATATCGCGGAGCCGACCCCCTTGGCGGGGTGATCGGCGTCCAACAGGGACCCCTCATTTCGATGGTTTAGCCAGCGGCCTGGGTATTTTC
>NZ_CAHJXA010000075.1 GCF_903644135.1 Sphingomonas bacterium
GTCGTCGGGGATCGCCAGCTCCGCCAGCCGCGCGAAAGGGCGCGCGCCGTGCATCCGGGCAAGGTGCGCGTGGCGATCGACCGGGTGGGCGGAGAAATAGAAGCCGAACGCCTCCTTCTCCTGCTCCATCCGCTGCGCCATCGTCCAGCGCGCCGAGGCGGAGAGACGGATGCTGTCGCCCGCATGGGCGTCACCGCCGAACAACCCGCCCTGGCCGCTGGTGCGGTTCTCGTGCGTGCTGGCGGCGATGGCGAGGACGGTGTCGGCGGCAGCGAAAACGCCGGCGCGGTTGGGCTCGACGCCGTCGAAGCCTCCCGCCGCCGCCAGCGTCTCCACCTGCCGCTTGTTGAGCAGACGCGGGTCGAGGCGGGTGGCGAAATCGTCGAGGCTGGCGAAGCGGCCGTTGGCGCGCTCGGCGATCAGCCCCTCCATCGCACCCTCGCCGACCGACTTGAGCGCGGCGAGCGCGTAGCGGACGGCCAAGCCACCGTCCGGCTCCTCCACCCCGAACTCCGCCCCGCTCCCGTTCACGCACGGCGGCAGCAGCGTCACCCCCAACCGCCGCGCATCGTCGACGAAGATCGCCAGCTTGTCGGTGGTCGCCATGTCGTAGCACATCGACGCCGCGTAGAATTCGTGCGGGTGATGCGCCTTCAGCCAGGCGGTGTGATAGGTCAGCAGTGCATAGGCGGCGGCGTGGCTCTTGTTGAAGCCATAGCCAGCGAACTTGTCGATCAGGTCGAACAGCGCGTTGGCCTCACGCGCGGCGATGCCGTTGACGCTGAGGCACCCGGCGACGAAGCCGGCGCGCTGGGCGTCCATCTCCGCCTTGATCTTCTTGCCCATCGCCCGGCGCAGCAGGTCGGCACCGCCGAGCGTATAGCCCGCCAGCACCCGCGCTGCCTCCATCACCTGCTCCTGATAGACGAAGATGCCATAGGTCTCCTTCAGAAGCGGTTCGAGCAGCGGGTGCGGATAGGCGATCGGCTCCTGGCCGTTCTTGCGGCGGCCGAACATCGGGATGTTGTCCATCGGCCCCGGCCGATACAGCGCGCCCAGCGCGATGATGTCCTCAAACACCGTCGGCTTCACCGCCGCCAGTGTGCGCCGCATCCCCTCCGATTCGACCTGGAACACGCCAACGGTGTTGCCGCTCTGCAGCAGCCGGTACGTCGCCTCGTCGTCCCAGGTCAGCGCCGCGAAATCGACGGCGATGCCGCGTAGCGCCAGCATTTCGGTCGCCTTCTGCAGCACCGACAGCGTCTTGAGGCCGAGGAAGTCGAACTTCACCAGCCCCGCCACCTCGACATATTTGAGGTCGAACTGGGTAACCGGGATGTCGGAACGCGGGTCGCGATAGAGCGGCACCAGCTGCGACAGAGGCCGGTCGCCGATCACCACCCCGGCGGCGTGGGTCGATGAGTGGCGCGGCATTCCCTCCAGCTGGATGGCGAGGTCGAGCAGGTGGCGGACCTGGTTGTCGTTGGCGTATTCCTTCGCCAGCTCCGGCACGCCGTTCAGCGCGCGCTTCAGGTCCCAGGGGTCGGTCGGGTGGTTTGGCACCAGCTTGGCGAGGCGGTCGACCTGGCCATAGCTCATCTGCAGGACGCGGCCGGTGTCCTTGAGCACCGCGCGCGCCTTCAATTTGCCGAAGGTGATGATCTGCGCGACCTGGTCGCGGCCGTATTTCTCCTGGACGTAGCGGATCACCTCGCCGCGGCGGGTTTCGCAGAAGTCGATGTCGAAGTCGGGCATCGACACGCGTTCGGGGTTGAGGAAGCGCTCGAACAGCAGGCCGAGCAGCAACGGGTCGAGATCGGTGATGGTCAGCGCCCAGGCGACGACGCTGCCAGCCCCCGAGCCGCGGCCGGGACCGACGGGGATACCCTGCTCCTTCGCCCATTTGATGAAGTCGGCGACGATCAGGAAATAGCCGGGGAAGCCCATCTGGTTGATGACGTCGAGCTCGAAGGCGAGGCGGTCGCGATAAGGCGTGCGCCAATCGCCGTCATGGGTGCCCAGCTTCTCGATCGTCGCCAGCCGCGCCTCCAGCCCCGCCGCGGCGTCGCGTCGCAGCAGCACCGCCTCGCCCGCGACGTCGCCCGCCAGGCTCGGCAGGATCGGCTTTCTCGCCGGTGCCGTCACCGCGCAGCGCTGCGCGACCACCAGCGTATTGGCGATCGCCTCGGGCAGGTCGGCGAAGAGTGCCGCCATGGCGTCGGCGGGCTTCAGCCACGCCTCCGGGCAGGTCCGCACCCGCTCGTCGCTCTCGACATAGGTCGAGTGGGCGATGCACAGCATGGCATCGTGCGCCGGCCCGAACGCGGCGTCGGCGAAGCAGCACGGGTTGACCGCGACCAGCGGCAGGTCGCGGGCGTAGGCGAGGTCGATCAGCGCCTCCTCGGCGGCGGTCTCGACCGGGTCGTCGCGCCGGGCGATCTCGATAAAGAGGCGGTCGGGAAACAACCCCTGCAGCCGATCGCAATAGGCGGCGGCGCGCGCCGGCTGGTCCTCGGCGAACAACCGCGCCAGCCCGCCCTCGCCGCCTGCCGTGAGCGCGATCAGACCGTCGGTGCGCCCCTCCAACCCCGCAAAGGTGACGTGCGGAGCCTGCTCGATCGGCCGATCGAGATGCGCCATCGATACGAGCTGGCAGAGATTGTCGTAGCCGGCTTTATCCTGCGCATAGAGCGCCAGCCAGTCGAGCACCGGCGCGACGCCCTCGGGCAGGTCAGGGCGGCAGACGCCCAGCATCGCGCCGATGATCGGCTGCACGCCGTCCTTCCTGGCCGCGTCGGAGAACGCCATCGCCGCATACAGCCCGTTGCGGTCGGTCAGCGCCGCCGCCGGGAAGCCGCGCTTCCGCGCCGCCTTGGCGATGTCCTTGGGCTCGATCGCGCCGTCGAGCATGGTGTACGACGAGAAGATGCGCAGCGGCACGAATCCGATATGGGCCATGCCGGTAACCATGCCCGATCGGCGACCCGCGCGGAACCCGCGATGTCGCCGCCAGATGTCAGGATGATCGATGACCGACGCTCTCCCCTATCGCCCATGCGCGGGCATCATGCTGGTCAACCGCGCCGGCCAAGTGTTCGTCGGCCAGCGCATCGATACGACGTTGGAGGCGTGGCAGATGCCGCAGGGCGGGATCGATCCGGGCGAGGATGCGCGCACCGCCGCGCTGCGCGAGCTGGGCGAGGAGGTCGGCGTCGCGCTCGATCAGGTCGAGGTGATTGCCGAAGCGCCGGAGGAGCTGTTCTACGACCTGCCGCCCGAGCTGATCGGCAAGGTGTGGAAGGGGCGCTATCGCGGCCAGCGCCAGCGCTGGTTCCTGCTGCGGCTGATCGCCGACGACGGCGCGATCGACATCGCCACGCCTCACCCGGAGTTCCGCGCCTGGCGGTGGATCGACCCGGCCGAACTACCGGCGCTGGCGGTGCCGTTCAAGCGCGCGCTCTATACGCAACTGCTGGAGATGTTCGGCACACACCTGTCGGTTTAACTGACAGGTAACCATGTCGCCTGGCGCGGGATCGGCGGGTTTGCGCGATTGGCCCGCGGCTTGCTAGGTTGGCGTCATGCTCACCCGCGCCGCCCGCCTGTTCACCATCAAGACCAAATTCGAGGCGTTCCTGGTTATTTACGGTCTCGGCACCGGCGCGATCGAGCGCGGGGTCCATTACATGGCGCAATATCCCGGCACCGGCGGCAAGCTGCTGTTCGCGGTCTGCCCGATCGCGGTGTTCATGGCGGGCGCGTCGATCCTCGACTCGGTCGAGCATCGCGCCCGCGAGCGCGGCTGACCGATCAGCCGCGCGAGCGCTCCAGCGCCTGCTCGCCCAGGATGATCGCGCCGAGTGGCCCCGCCCGCCCGCCAAGCGACGGCGGCACGATATAGCTGTCGGCCATCGCCACCTCGGCCAGCGCGACATAGCCGGCGAGGCTCTTGGTCATCGCCTCGCGCACGCGCGGGAACAGGTGCGGCACGCCGACCATCACGCCGCCGCCCATGACGATCCGCCGCGGCACGCCGGTCAGCACCAGCGCATGGCACAGCTGCCCCAGCGCGTGCGCGACCAGGTCCCAGACGGGATCGTCGGCGGCGAGCTGGTCCGCTGGTCGACCGGTCCTCGCAGCGATGGCGGTTCCGGACGCCAGCCCCTCGACACAGGCACCATGGAACGGGCAGCTGCCGATCCAGTCGTCGCCCGCGACCCGCACCGGGCGCAGATGGCCGAACTCGGCATGGGTGAGGCCGTCGACCGGCTTGCCGCCAGCGACCATCCCCGCACCGATGCCGGTGCCGACGGTGACATAGGCCATGTCGGCCAGCCCCTTGGCCGCGCCCCACCGCGCCTCCGCCAGCGCCGCCCCGACGACGTCGGTGTGGAAGTTGGTCGGCACGCCGGCGAAGCGTTCCAGCCGCCGGGCAACGTCGGTGTGCGACCAGCCCGGCTTGGTCGTCACCGTCACTTGGCCATAGTCCGCCGCCTCGGGATCGATCGCGATCGGCCCGAAGCTGGCGATGCCGAGTGCAGCGAACCCCCGCCAGCGTTCCAGCACCGCCGCCAGCGCCGACAGCGTCTCATCCGGGCGGGTGGTCGGGATGCGCACCTCGTCCTCGATCGCGTCGGGACCGCGCGCGAGGATGGCAATGCACTTGGTACCGCCCAGCTCGACGCCGGCGATCAGCGGTGAAGCATCGGTGCCTGGCGAACCGTCGAGCATCGCAGGGGCTTAGCCCGCCCAATCGTCGGTTGAAAGCCGGCGTGGGAGCGGGCATGATCGACGTCTGTCGAGGGGATGATCATGCGCAAGACCATGCTGTGCCTGTTGCTCGCTGCCACGCCGGTCGTCGCGATCGTGGCGCAAACGCCGTCGCGTCCGCTTGCCGCCGCAGTCGCCGCGCCCACCCGCACGCCCGCCAATGTCGCACGCGACGGCGATCGGCATCCTGCCCAGACGCTGGCGTTCTTCGGGATCAAGCCGCACGACAATGTCGTCGAGCTGTGGCCGTTCGGCGGCTGGTATACCGAGATCCTCGCGCCCTATCTCGCAGCCGGCGGCGGCACCCTGACCGAGGCGTCGCCGCCGGGCCGCTTCGCCGACCAGATCGCCAAGAAGCTGGACAGCGATCCCGCCACCTATGGCAAGGTCAAGCGCGCCAACTTTCCCAGCAAGCTGGGCGGCGATCAGGTCGCGCCGGGCAGCGTCGACGTGGTGCTGACCTTCCGCAACATCCACAACTGGCGGATGGGCTTCCTGACGACCGACAAGGCCGATTACTCCGAAGGTGCGTTCCGCGACATCTACACGATGCTGAAGCCCGGCGGCACGCTCGGCATCGAGGACCATCACCTGCCCGAGGAGATGGACACCGCCCGCGAGCGCAGCAGCGGCTATATGAAGATCTCGACGGTGCGAGCGCTGGCCGAGAAGGCCGGCTTCCGCTTCGTCGCCGCCAGCACGATCAACGCCAACCCGCGCGACACGCATGATTACGCCAGCGGCGTGTGGACGCTGCCGCCGACCTATCGCGACGGCGACAAGGACCGCGCCCGCTACGCCGCGATCGGCGAGAGCGACCGCATGACGCTGAAGTTCGTCAAGCCGCGCGGCTGACGGCCGTCACTCGACGGTGACCGATTTCGCCAGGTTGCGCGGCTGATCGACGTCGGTCCCCTTCGCCACCGCGACGTGGTAGGCGAGCAGCTGCACCGGCACCGCATAGACCAGCGGCGCGATCAGCGGGTGGACCTTGGGCATGGTGATCGTCGCCAGGCACTTCTCGCCCGCCGCCTGAATGCCATCGTAATCGCTGATCAGCACCACCTTGCCGCCCCGCGCCTGCACCTCCTGCATGTTGCTGACGGTCTTGTCGAACAGCGGGCCGGAGGGGGCGATGACGATGACCGGCACGTTCTCGTCGATCAGCGCGATCGGCCCGTGCTTCATCTCGCCCGCCGCATAACCTTCAGCATGGATGTAGCTGATTTCCTTGAGTTTTAGCGCGCCCTCCAACGCCAGCGGATAGTCGGTGCCGCGACCCAGGTAGAGCACGTCGCGCGCTCCCGCGATCACATGCGCCATCGCCTCGATCGCCTCGTCATAGGCGAGCGCGCCGTTCAGCGCGGCAGGTGCTTCCGACAGATGCCGGACGATCTGCGCCTCCTCGCCCGGCCTGAACAGGCCCTTGGCGCGGGCGAGATTGGCGGCGAGCGCGGCGAGGACGGCGAGCTGGCAGGTGAACGCCTTAGTCGAGGCGACGCCGATCTCCGGCCCGGCATGGGTGGGGAGCAGCAGGTCCGCCTCGCGCGCCATGCTGCTGGTCGGCACGTTGACGACGACCGCGATCGTCTGCCCCTCCGACTTGGCGTGGCGCAGCGCGGCGAGGGTGTCGGCGGTCTCGCCCGACTGGCTGATGAAGAGGGCGAGCCCGCCCGCCTCCATCACCGGCGCGCGGTAACGAAACTCGCTGGCGACATCCAGATCGACCGGCACGCGCGCGAACTGCTCGAACCAGTATTTGGCGACCATGCCGGCGTAGAAGCTGGTGCCGCAGGCGACGATCGTCACCCGCTTGATCCCCGATAGGTCGTAGTCGGGGATCGGCAGCGTGACGCGTCCCTCCATCCGCTGCAGGTAGGAGCGCAAGGTCTGAGCGACGACGATCGGCTGCTCGTAGATCTCCTTGAGCATGTAATGGCGATGATTGCCCTTGGAGATCAGCTCGCCGGTGACGCCGGAGATGGTGACCGGCCGCTCGACCGGGTTGTTTGCCCTATCAAAGACTTGCACGTCGTCCTTCGTACAGACTACCCAATCGCCTTCATCGAGATAGGCGATGCGCTGGGTCAGCGGCGCGAGCGCCAGCGCGTCGGAGCCGAGATACGTCTCTCCCTCGCCATGCCCGACCACCAGCGGCGAGCCCAGCCGCGCGCCGACCAGCAGCTCCGGGTGCGAGCGGAACAGGATGGCGAGCGCGAATGCCCCGTGCAGGCGCGGCAACACCTCGCGCACCGCGTCGGCGGGGGCCATGCCGGCCTCGACCTTTTCGCTGACCAGATGGGCGACGACCTCGGTGTCGGTCTCGCTGGTGAAGACGCGGCCGCGCGCGATCAGCTCTTCGCGCAACGGCTTGAAGTTCTCAATGATGCCGTTGTGCACCACCGCCACCTCGCCGGTCGCGTGCGGGTGAGCGTTCTCCGTTGTCGGACCGCCATGCGTCGCCCAGCGGGTATGAGCGATGCCGGTGGTGCCGGGTAGCGGCTCGGCGGCGAGTTCGCGGGCGAGGTTGATCAGCTTGCCCGACGCGCGACGGCGATCGATTGCGCCGTCATGGTCGGTGGCAATACCGGCGGAGTCGTAGCCGCGATATTCCAGGCGCCTGAGCCCGTCGAGGAGGCGGTCCGCCACGTCCTCCACGCCGACGATACCAACGATGCCGCACATTATCTCGCTTCCTTCCTCGCCCGCATCCGCTCGCGGAACCGGGCCGCCCAGCCCGGCTTCACCTCTTGCGGCGGACGCACCAGCGCTAGGGCGTCCGCCTCGACATCCTGAGTCACCACCGACCCCGCCCCGACGATCGCGCCCGCGCCGACCGTCACCGGGGCGACCAGCGCCGAGTTGGAGCCGATGAACGCGCCCTCACCGATGTTCGTACGATATTTGAAGAAACCGTCGTAATTGCATGTGATCGTGCCCGCGCCGATGTTCGCCGCCGCGCCGATCTCGGCATCGCCGATATAGCTGAGGTGGTTGACCTTGGCCCCCCCGCCCAGGACCGCCTTCTTCACCTCGACGAAATTGCCGACCTTGCTCTTCTCGCCCAACACCGCGCCGGGGCGCAGGCGGGCATAGGGCCCGACCTCCGCCCCGCTGGCGATGCTCGCGCCCTCGATGTGGCTGAAGGCGTGGATGACGACGCCATCCGCGATCGCGACGCCGGGGCCGAACACCACGTTCTGGCCGATCGTCACGTCGCGGCCGACAGCGGTGTCGTGCGCGAACCAGACCGTCTCGGGCGCGAGCAGCGTTGCGCCATCGGCCATCGCCTGGGCGCGGCGGGCCTGCTGCCAGCGCGCGTCGACCGCTGCCAGTTCGGCGCGGCTGTTGACCCCCGCCACCTCATCCTCGCCGGTCTCGATCACCACCGATGCGCGGCCCTCGCGCAGGCCAAGCATCACCACATCGGGCAGGTAATATTCGCCCGCCGCATTGACGTTGGTGACCTGCCCCAGCAACCGGAACAGGTCGGCGGACCGACACGCCATCAGTCCTGAGTTGCACAAAGTAACGAGCCGCTCGTCCTCGCTCGCGTCCTTGTATTCGACCATGCGCGCGATGCGGCCGTCAGCGTCGGCGATCACTCGGCCATAGGCTCCCGGATCGGCAGGCCGGAAGCCGAGCACCACCGCCACCGGATCGCCATCCCCATGCAGCGCCTCGATCATGTGCCGCATCGTCGCGGTCGTGACCAGCGGGACGTCGCCATAGAGGACCAGCACGTCGCCCGCGAAGCCCGCCAGCGCCGCCTCCGCCTGACGCACCGCATGGCCGGTGCCGAGCTGCTCCTGCTGCAGCGCCGTCATGACGCCATGCGGGGCGACCGCCGCCTCGACCTGCTCGCGGCCAGCCCCGGTGACGACCACCGTGCGCTCCGGGGCCAGCCCCTCGACCGCGGCGATCAGGTGCAGCAGCATCGGCCGCCCGGCGATCGGGTGCAGGACCTTGTGCAGGCTCGACTTCATCCGCGTGCCCTTGCCGGCAGCGAGGATGATAGCGGCAACGGGTCTGGTCATGGGACGCGCTGCTGCCACGTTCGGCTTGCCAATGCCAGAGCGGCGCGGCAGGCGGCGGATTGCATGAGCTTCGCTTTCCCCATCGTCGGCTTCGACCTCGACGGCACGCTGCTCGACACCAGCGGCGATCTTGCGGCGGCGGTCAACCATGCGCTTACCTCGGCGGGGCGGGCGACGTTGCCGGTCGATCGGATCCGGCCGATGATCGGCGGCGGCGCGCGCCACATGCTGGCGCAGGGCATGGCGGCGACCGGCGGCTGCACCGAGGCGGAGCTGGACGTGCTGCAGGCGCGACTGCTTGGCTTCTACGAGGCGAACATCGCGGCGGAGACGCGACCTTTTCCCGGCTGCCTGGACGCGCTGGACGTGCTGGCCGCGCGCGGCACGACGCTGGCCGTCGTCACCAACAAATATGAGCGGCTGGCGCGGATCATCCTCGACGCGCTCGGGCTCAGCGAGCGGTTCGTGACGATCATCGGCGGCGACACGCTGGGGCCGGGGCGCGGCAAGCCCAAGCCCGACCTGATCGAGCTGATGGTGGAGCGCTGCGGCGGCGGTCGCGCGGCGTTCGTCGGCGACTCGATCTATGATGTGCAGGCAGCGCAGGCGGCGGGACTGCCGGTGGTGGCGTGCAGCTTCGGCTTCCTGCAACAGCCGGTCGAGAGCCTTGGGGCCGATGCGGTGATCGACGGGTTCGCCGATCTGATCCCGGCGCTGGAGCGGCTCGCATGACCGCCGCGCCGCGCAGCCGGTGGCGCAAGGTCGCCTATGTGCTGCAATGGGCGGCGATCGTCACCGCCGTCGTCATGGCGCTGCTGCCGCACCCACCGGCGCTGCCGATCGACGGCTATGGCGATAAATTCGAGCATATGCTCGCCTTCTCGGTAATCGCGCTGCTCGCGGCGATGTCGTACCGCGAGGTGCCGCTGACGCGGATCGGCGAGCGCTTGTCGTTCCTCGGCGCGCTGATCGAGGTCGGTCAGTCGATCCCCTCTCTGCACCGCGACTGCGACATCCGCGACTGGTTCGCCGATACCTTCGCAGTGGTCGTGGTACTCGGCCTCTACGCGATCATCCGCCGGTTCTACCGCGCCGCCACTTGATCCACAGATGCCGCGCCAGCATCGCCGGCGGCATCCGCAGGCCATGCGAGCGTAGATAGAAGGCGGCGCGCGTCGCCGGCCGCGTCGCGCGGCCCCAGCCGTCGCGCGCCAGCAGCCGG
>NZ_CAHJXA010000076.1 GCF_903644135.1 Sphingomonas bacterium
CGTCGCGCTCCAGGCCGCGCAACGTGCTGGTGAGCACCTTCTGCGAGATGCCGATCCGGCGGCGCAGGTCGTTGAACCGCAGCCTACCGTGCTCCAGCGAGACGATGATCATCATCGACCATTTGTCGCCGACCCTGGCGAGCGTCGCCGTCAGCGTGCGGCAGGTCTCGACCGGCAGGTCGCTCATGCATGGTTTCGTCAAGGTGCCTCCTTGCAGCGCGACCGAGCCGCCGCCTAGATCCAGTCACCACTGGATACCGTATCGGCTAGAGGAGCAGGCCCGATGGACGCAAGCGAGGATCGCCCCGTGCTGGTCACCGGCGGCTCCGGCTATCTCGCCGGTCACATCATCGTGCAGCTCCTGCAGACGGGCAGGTCGGTTCGCACCACGATCCGCGACCTGGCCGGGGCGGACGAGGTCCGCACCACGCTAGAACGTCACGCGTCGACCGCAGGGCTGACGTTCCATGCCGCCAACCTGATGTCCGATCCCGGTTGGGATGCCGCGCTGGCGGGAACCGGCCACGTCATCCACGTCGCTTCGCCGATGCCGGTGCGGGAGTATCGCGGCCAGGACTTGGAGAGGCCGGCCCGCGAGGGCGTGCGCCGCGTGCGGGAGGCCGCTCGCCGCGCCGGTGTACAGCGCGTCGTGATGACCTCGTCGACGGCCGCCGCCAGCCCTGGCGGGACCGGATCGTCGCCGTCCGACGAGACGATCTGGACGGACCTGTCCGACAGGAACGTCAGCCCCTATGCGCGTTCGAAGACGCTGGCCGAGCAGGACGCCTGGGCGCTGGCGAGGGCTTCCGGCGGCGATCTTGTGCTCACCACGATCCTGCCCGGCATGGTGCAGGGCCCGGCGCTCGGGCCGGACGTGTCGGGCTCACTGGAGGTGCCGCTGCGGATGCTGACCGGGCGGCTGCCACTCGTGCCAAGGGTCAGCTTCTGCGGCGTCGACGTGCGGGACGCGGCCGAGCTTCACATCAAGGCGATGACGGACGACCGTGCGCCGGGGGAGCGGATCATCGCGGCGGGCGCACCGCTCTGGTTCCGGGAGATCGCGGCGACGCTGAAGTCCCGGCTGGGCGGTAAGGCGGCGAAGGTCTCCACGCGCGAAGCTCCCGACTGGCTGGTGCGGACGATGGGCCTGTTCAGCCCCGACGCCCGCTTCATGGCCGCTGACCTCGTCAAGCGCCGCAGCTACACGTCGACCAAGGCGCGGACGATCCTCGGCCGTCCGCTTTGCCCCTTGGAGGATGCTGTCACCGCCGCCGGCCAGAGCCTCATCGACTACGACTTGGTCTGAGCTGGTAACAGCTTCAGCCTAAGCCTGGGGACGTGGGTGTGACGCTTAACGGTGGTGCTGTCGGTCTAGGCCGTAGGCTCATAAGCGGAGCCACAGCCGCATTGAGGTGAGCTGGACCATGGCAAGGAAGTTGGCGGCGAGCTTGTCGTGGCGCGTGGCGAGGCGACGGAAGTGGTTCAGCTTGGAGAAGAAGCGCTCGATCAGGTTCCGCTCGCGGTACGGGCGCTTGCTGAAGCACGGTTTCCACTTGCTGTTGCTTTTCGGCGGGATGTTAGGCGTGGCACCTTGATCTTGGATCAGCTCGCGGATGCAATCGGCATCATAAGCCTTGTCGGCTAAGACGATTATACGCGGGCCGAGATGGTCGAGCAGCGTATCAGCGACCTGCCCGTCGTGGGTCTGCCCTCCTGTCTAGGCAACACTTCACCTCGCCTCGATCCCGCTGCGGTGCGCTATATTGAACGGAGTTCTAGCGCCCAATTACAATACAGCTATCGCCCTGGGCTACCGCTGCGCGATCTACTGATTCCAAGTACCGGCAACCCAAGCAGCGATAGCGATTTCCGCTAACCAATATGGGCACGTGCTTGATATACGCAGCGACAAACAGTTAATTTGAATTGAGTGTGGCCTAGCGTTTCTTCAGAGACGAGCGTGCTTGCCGCCATAGCGTTGGCCCATATAGCTCGCCAGCCGTCGCATCAGCCCTGAGGCACCGTGCGCCGCTTCCGAACAGCAGGGCAGCGGGATTTGGCTCTCGCCCCGCGCGCGGCGATCGACCTTGCGACACAGTTCCTCGACATCGGCGCGGGTCAGCAGGTTCTTCTCGCGCATCACGCACATGAGGCTCTGCAGGATAATCAGGCTCTCTTCGCCGGGATCACCGGTATGGTCCTGCGCAATTGGGGCTATCGCCGCCATCGGTCGCTCTCCTCGTTCTTTGACGATAGAGTACGCCGAATCGCGATGCTGGCAAGCGTCAGTTCAGGCCACCACCAAGGCTGCGATACAGCTCCACCAGATTGCCGCCGCGGTTGAACCGAGTCGTGGCCAATTGCTGCTGCGCAGCATAGGCGGTGCGCTGCGCGTCGAGGGTCGTCAGGAACGAATCGATCCCGGCGCGATAGCGCGCGTCGGACAGTTTCGCCGCGACCTCGGCGGCGTTGGCGCGGGCTGTCTGGGCGGCGATCTGCTCGTCGATCGTGCCGCGCTGGGCGAGCGCGTCGGCGACCTCGCGGAACGCGGTCTGGAGTGTCTTCTGGTAGGTTGCGACGGCTGCGTCGCGCGAGGCGCGGGCGTCGGCAAGGTTACCCCGGTTGCGACCGCCGTCGAACAACGGCAGCGCGATCGACGGCCCGGCGCTGTAGGTGAAGCTGCCTGCCGCGAAGAGCCCCGAAAGCGCGGTGCTGATCGTCCCCACTGCCGCCGTCAGCGAGATGGTCGGGAAGAAAGCCGCACGCGCCGCGCCGATGTTGGCGTTCTGCGCGATCAGCAGATGCTCGGCCTGCAACACGTCCGGGCGGCGCAGGAGGACGATCGAGGACAAGTCGATCGGCAGCGCCTCCAGCCCTGGGCGCGCGTCGCCGAGCGCGGTCGGCAGCAGCGCCGGCTCGACCGGCGCGCCGACCAACAGGTCGAGGGCGTTGCGATCCTGGGCGATGCGCGTCTGCAGCACCGCGATGTCGTTGCGCGCGCCTTGATAGTTGGTCTCCGCCTGGCGGGAGGCGAGTTCCGACGCGACGCCGATACGGAACTGGGCGGTGGTCAGGCGCAGCGTCTCGTCGAACGCGGAAAGCGTCTGCCGGGAGAGAGCCAGCTGGTCCTCGTCCGACGCGATGGTCAGCCAGGCGGTCGCGATCTCCGCGATCAGGCTGATCCGCGTGGCTCGCTGCGCTTCCTCCGTGGCGAAATACTGCTCCAGCGCCGCCTTGCTCAGGTTGCGCACGCGGCCGAACAGGTCGACCTCGAAGGCGGAGACGCCGACATTGGCGGAGTAATAATGGATGTCGGTCGACCCCGCGCCGATGCCGCCCGCCCCCGTCGCACCCGTCGTTCCCAGCGAATTGGTATAGGTCGCGGCACCTGACGCAGTGACCGACGGCAGCTGCTCGGCGCGCTGCACCCGATATTGCGCCCGCGCCCTCAGCACGTTGGCGGCGGCGAGCTGAAGGTCCTGATTATGGTCGAGCCCTCGCTGGATCACCTGGCGAAGACGATCGTCGATGAAGAAATCGCGCCAGCCGACCCGGGTGACATCGCGCGCCTCCGTCGTCGCGGCGGGATAGGTCCCCCCTTGCGGCAACGCGGCAGGGACGGCGGCGAGCGGGCGGACATAGGCCGGTGCCAGGTTGCACCCGGCAAGGGCGGTACCGGCCGCGAGCGCCACGGCAAGGCAGGGGCGGAAGGTCACGACGCAGCTCCCCCAGGCACGGCCGATGCATCGTCGCGGTCAGGCTGTCCTTCGACATGACTGCCGAACAGCCGCAGCACCACCACGAAGAACATCGGCACGAAGAAGATCGCCAGCAGCGTCGCCGACAGCATTCCGCCGACCACCGCGCGGCCGATCGCGTTCTGGCCCCCCGCCCCCGCGCCGGTCGAGATCGCCAGCGGGAACACGCCGAAGATGAACGCGAATGACGTCATCAGGATCGGCCGCAGTCGAAGCTTTGCCGCCTCCACTGCCGCGTCGAACGCGTTCAGGCCGTCGCGCATCCGCTCCTCGGCGAACTCAACGATCAGGATCGCGTTCTTTGCCGCGACGCCAATCGTGGTGATGAGACCGACCTGGAGGTAGATGTCGTTGCTGAGCCCGGTCAGGGTCGCCGCCACCAGCGCCCCGACGATGCCCAGCGGCACCACCAGCATCACCGAGATGGGCACAGACCAGCTCTCGTACAGAGCGGCGAGGCACAGGAACACAATCAGCAGCGACAGCCCGAACAGCGCCGGCGCCTGCCCCCCCGACAGCTGCTCCTCATAGCTGAGCCCGGTCCATTCGAGGCCGGTTCCCGGCGCGACCTTGTCGTGCATCGCCATCATCGTCTTCAGCGCCGCGCCCGACGAGACGCCCGGTGCCGGCTGGCCGAGCAGCTCCATCGCAGGCTGGCCGTTATAGCGGGTGAGCTGCATCGGTGCCTGCGCCCACGACAGCGTCGAGAAGGCGCTGAACGGTGCCATCGTGCCGGTACTGCCGCGGACATAGAAATCGCCGATATTCTCGGGCACGTTGCGATAGGGCTCGTCGGCCTCGAGATAGACGCGCTTGACGCGCCCACGATCGATGAAGTCGTTGATGTACGATCCGCCCCAGGCGGTCGAGATGGTGCTGCTGACGCTCGCGAGGTCAAGCCCGAGCGCGCTCGCCTTGTCATGGTCGACGTTGACCTTGAGCTGCGGCGCATCCTCGACCGCGTTGGGACGGACACCGACCAGCGTCTTGTCCTGTCCCGACGCGCCCAGCATCGCGTTGCGCGCCGCCAGCAATTTGGCATGACCGATGCCGTTGCGATCCACCAGCTGAAGGTCGAAGCCGGTCGCGTTGCCAAGTTCCTGGACCGCGGGCGGCACGACCGCGAAGATCATCGCGTCCTTGAATTGCGAAAAGGCCTGCATCGCGCGGCCGGCGATGGCCGGTGCCTTGTTGTTCTTGCCGCCGCGCTCGTCCCAGCTCCGGAGAGGGATGAAGGCGATGCCGGCATTCTGGCCGTTGCCCGCGAAACTGAAGCCATTGACGGTGTAGACGCCCTGAACGTTGCCGCCCTCGTGTTGCAGGAACTGGTCGCGGATGAGGTCCAGCCCCTTCTGCGTGCGCGCGCTGGTCGCGCCGGCCGGACCCTGGACCAGCGCGATCATGATCCCCTGATCCTCGTCGGGCAGGAAGCCGCTGGGCAGCCGCGCAAACAGCAGCACCATGCCGGCGACGATCAACCCATAGACGATCAGCGACCGCCCCCAATGCCGCGCCGTGCCGCGAACACCGCGTTCATAGCGGACCCGGCCCTTGTCGAACTTGTCGTTGAACCAACGGAAGAAGCGCGCCAGCAGCCCCTTGCGCTCGGTCTTGTCGGGATCGTGGGGCTTCAGGATCGCGGCGCACAGCGCCGGGGTCAGGATCAGCGCGACCGACACCGACAGGATCATCGCCGATACGATGGTGATCGAGAACTGGCGATAGATGACGCCCGTCGATCCTCCGAAGAACGCCATCGGCAGGAAGACCGCCGACAGCACCAGCGCGATGCCGACTAGCGCGCCGGTGATCTCGTCCATCGACTTGCGTGCCGCGTCTTTGGGGCTGAGATGCTCGGTCTGGATCAGCCGTTCGACATTCTCGACCACGACAATCGCATCGTCGACCAACAGGCCGATCGCCAGCACCATGCCGAACAGGGTCAGCGTGTTGATCGAATAGCCTGCGATCGCGAGCACCGCGAACGTGCCGAGCAGGACCACCGGCACCGCGATCGTCGGGATCAGCGTCGCACGGAAATTCTGCAGGAACAGGAACATTACCAGGAAGACGAGCACGACTGCCTCGACCAGCGTCTCGATTACCTGCTTGATCGACAGCCGCACGAACGGCGAGGTGTCATAGGGATAGATGACGTGGACGTCGGGCGGGAACGCCTTGGCGATCTCGTTCACCCGCTCCTTGACCAAGGCGACGGTGGCGAGCGCGTTGGCGCCGGGAGCCAGCTTGATGCCAAAGCCCGAGGCGGGCTTGCCGTTCCACTGCGACGAATAGCCATAGGTTTCCGCGCCGATCTCGACCCGGGCGACCTCGCCCAGACGCACGATCGAGCCGTCGGCATTGCTCTTCAGGCTGATCGCGCGGAACTGCTCGGGCGTGGTCAGGCGCGACTCGACCGAGACCGTCGCGTTCAGCATCTGCTCCTTGCGGGCGGGCTGGGCGCCGATCTGGCCGGCGGCGACCTGGGCGTTCTGCGCGGTCACCGCCGCCTTGATATCGTCCATCGTCAACGCGAAATTGTTGAGCTTGAGCGGATCGGCCCATATCCGCATCGCATATTGCGAGCCGAACACCTGCGTGTCGCCAACGCCCGCCGTCCGCGACACTGGGTCCTGCAGCCGCGAGACGACATAATCCGACAGGTCGTCTCCGTCATGCTTGCCGTTGTCCGAATAGACGCCGACGAACATCAGGAAGTTCTGCGTCGCCTTGGCGACCAGGATGCCCTGCTGCTGCACCTCGCGCGGCAACAGCGGCGTCGCCGCCTGCAGCTTGTTCTGCACCTGCACCTGCGCGATGTCCGGGTTGGTGCCCTGCTCGAAGGTGAGGGTGATCACCGTCTGGCCGAACGACGAGGACGACGACGAGAAATAGCGCAGGTGGTCGATGCCCTTGAGCTGCTGCTCGATGATCTGAGTAGTGGTGTTCTCCAGCGTCTGCGCGTCGGCACCTGGATAGGTCGCGGTGATCGCCACCGCCGGCGGCGCGATCGCGGGGAACTGTGCGATCGGCAGCTGCCGGATCGCCAGGATGCCGGCGAGCATCAGAATGATCGCCAGCACATAGGCAAAGATCGGCCGTTCGATGAAATAGCGCGCCATGACCGGTTACTTCCCCGCCCGTCGCAGCGGCGCGGGGGCCGTCGGCGACCTGGCATCGGCGGTCCAGGGCGACGGCGTCACCACCATACCTGGACGCAGCGTCATGCCACCCTCGACAATCACCCGGTCGCCCGGCCTGACGCCGCCAGTCACCAGCCAATTGTCGCCAACGGTGCGCTCGGTCTGCAGTGTCCGCGGCTCGGCCTTGTTGCCCTGCCCTACCACCATCACCGCTGCATTGCCGCGCTCGTCACGGCTGACCGCGCGCTGCGGCACCAGCGTCGCCCGCGCCTGCCGTCCCTCGACCATCGCCGCGCGGACATACATGCCCGGCAGCAACAAACCATTGGGGTTGGGAAAGATCGCGCGGATCACCTGCGAGCCGGTGGTCTGGTCAACGGTGACGTCGGCGAAGCGCAGCTTGCCCGTCGCGCCGTAGGTCGTGCCGTTCTCGAGCAACAGCGTCACGTTCGCCTGCGCGTCACGCTGCAACTCGCCGGCAAGCATTTGCTGGCGCAGCTTGAGCAGGTCGGCGCTCGACTGCTGGATATCGACATAGATTGGATCGAGCCGCTGGATCGTCGCCAGCGGGTTGGCCTGTGCCGCGGCGACCAGCGCGCCGGTGGTGTAGGTCGAGCGGCCGATCCGCCCGGCGATCGGCGCGCGGATGGTGGTGCGGTCGAGATCGATCGCCGCCGTCCGCACCGCCGCCTGTTGCGCGGCGACGTCGGCGCGCGCCTGCGCCGCGCTGGTCAATGCGTTGTCGTAGTCCTGCTTCGCGATGGCGTTGATCTTGACCAGCTCGCCATAACGTCGGGCAAGCGCCGCGCTCGAGGCGATCGCCGCCTGCGCACGGGCCAGCGCCGCACGGGCGTTGGCGAGCTGCGCACGGTAAGGCTGCGCGTCGATACGGTAGAGCGGCTGGCCCTTGGCAACCGCGTCGCCCTCGGTGAACAGCCGCGCCTCGATCAAGCCGTTGACCTGCGGGCGGATGTCGGACGTCTCGAACGCGGCGGTCCGCCCCGGCAGCTGGCTGCTCAGCGTCACCGCTTGTTCGGATACGGTCACATAGCCGACGCCGGGCGGCGGTGGCGGCGGGGGTGGCTGGTGCCCGCAAGCGACAAGCAGCAGCGCTGTCGCGAGCGGCAGGGGACGAACGACCTTCATGCTGTAGCCTGTCAAAGATGCGCGGGGTTTGTTGCAGGATGGCGTCGGGCACCTCCGCATTATGTACCGCAAAGTATAATAATGCCTCGACCAATCGTCAACCAGCGTTTTACACCGTTCGTGGCGTCAGCGGCCGGGCCAGATCATCAAGCTGGTCTTCAGCACGCCCTCCAGATCCTCACGGCTGGCACCCGCGCCCGCCTGGACGGCCATCCCCTGCAGGATCGTGAAGAGAAACTGGGCGAGTGCTGCGGGCTCGATATGGCCGGGCAGATCGCCGTCGCGCTGCGCTTGCCGAAAACGGTCGAGCAGCGCCGCGGAGGACGAGGCGCGCCGCTTTATCACTTCCGTCTTGATCGATTCGGCTTCCGCCCCGCACGCGCTAGCGCCGATGACGCCGAGGCAACCCTTGGGATCGCGACTACTGGTCTGCGCATCGATCGCGCCGCGCATGATATGCTCGGCAACCGCACGCGCGGTCGGTTGACGCAGCGCGTCGCGCATATAGGCCAGCTTCTCGGCCTCGTAGAGGTCGAGTGCCTTGCGAAACAGCTCTTCCTTGTTACCGAACGCTGCATAGAGGCTGGGCTTGGTAATCCTCATCGCCGCAGTGAGGTCGGACATCGACGACCCCTCATAGCCCTTCGACCAGAAGACCCCGAGTGCTGCGGCCAACGCGGTATCGACGCAGAACTCGCGCGGCCGTCCGCGGGTCTGAGCAGGAATCACCATTTCCATAACGCGTGGTATAGAAGACAAGTCGTTCAATTTAAAGCCGGACCCCAAACATATTTGCTACGAAAGTTGGACCCGGAACCAGACGTGAGAATGGGCTCGATATCTTCAGAAGGGGCGCTTGTTAAGCTCGCAGGCAACGAGCGCCTCTGAAGCACAAGCGTTTGCGTCACGCCCACAGACAAGTGGGCCGAATGTCTGACACCGACCTACTACCAACATTGCGAGCAGCGATCCGTTGACGGGAGCTCGGCATGTTCGGGCAAACGGACCCGATGTTGTTGCCGATGCGGATCAGGCACATGCTTAAATGCGATCAGGTCACTTCCTGATTCAGTCCAGCAGCCCTCGCCGGCACGACCACCTCGTCGCGCAGCCAGGCCTGGGCGGGGTCGTTCGCCAGCGCCGGTGACCAAAGCAGGCTGATGGTGAACGGTGTGCCCGCAACCGGAGCAGGCCTGCGCTCAAGCGCAAAATAAGTCGCGAAGCCTTCGGCGACGCTCAAACGGCAGCGTGACGAGCAGGTCGGTAGCCGCGCAGATCGCCAGGGCCGCGTAGAAGTGCGGCTGGCGCAGCGCGACGCGGCGGTGCAGGCCGATCTGTGCAAGGGCGTCGTCGACCGCGCCCGGCCCGTCGTCGAGAACGGACACTATCGCATGATCGTATATGGCATAGCGTGCGGGCGTGAGCGGTTCGGCGGCGGCCGGATGATCTCGGCGCATCAGCGCCACGAGACGGTCGTGGTAGACCGCGCGTGTGCAGCCCGACTGTGGTCGGACCTGCAAGACCGAAGCCGAACTGGTCTGCAGCGACTGGTGCTGCTGTCCTCGGTCGGCGCGCACCTGCCAGCAGGCACCGGGCCGGTGCTGGGGTTGCATCGAGCCGAGAGCATCCTTGTCGATGCCGCGCCGCACGTCACGTTTCTGCGACCGGCGAGCTTCATGGACAATTGGCACGGTTTGGCGGGCGCTGCGCGCGGGGGCGTGCTGCCAAGCTTCTTCGCAGATCTCGACACGCCGCGCCGACCGTCTCGACGCGCGATATCGGCGCTAATGCTGCCGCGCTGTTGCTCGAAAGCGCGCCGCCCCGCGTGTAAATAGGCGTCGAACCGGGACCCCCTATCGGCGTGCAAAAGGGACCCCTCGATCGCGATGGCATACGACGATG
>NZ_CAHJXA010000077.1 GCF_903644135.1 Sphingomonas bacterium
TGGCCAGTGTGTCTCCGGTGCGGACGCCGGTGCGAATCTCCGGGCAGAGATAACCGCGCTCGCCGGCGAGTTGCTGCCGCGCGGCATCGCCGGCGCGGACCTGGCAGCGATGATAGATGGCTGGGAGATATTGCTGGCGGAGGACGTCGACCGGGAAGGGCTGGGCAGCTTCGCGGCTGGGCGGGGTGGCCGACTGTTCGCGATCGGCGCGCGGCTGCTCGGGGACGGCCGCGCGATGGTTGCCGTAGCCGGCGAAGGCTGGGCGCTTGCCGATCTTGCCGGCCATGTCACTGCGCGCACGGTGGCGGAGCAGGCGCGTGGCATGGCGGCAGAGCGGTTTGGGTCGGCGTTTATGCAGCGCTGGCCCCGGTCGCTGCGCCCGCTTGGCGCGCTGGCGCTGCTGGCGCGCGCGGATCTGGTCGAGGTCGCGCCAGGCTCGCCACGCCGCGTCGCGCGGTTGCTGCTTCACCGGTTGACGGGACGCTGACGCGCGTTAGCCTCGCCCAAGAAGAACGGGGGACAGGCACGATGTGGCGCTATCTGGCGGGTGGGGCGGCGGCGTTGCTGATGGTCGCGCTGGGCGTGCTGATCGTCAACGCACGGGCACGTCCGACCGCGGTGCTGCCGCCGCAGCCGCTAGCCGCGGCCGGTCAGCCGACGCAGGCGACCGCCGCAGGGACACCGCTGCCGGACGCCGTGCCCGAGGCGACCGAGCGGACGCGCGAGCAGAAGCGCTTCGACCGCTACGACAAGGATCGCAACGGCAAGGTCACGCGCGAGGAGTACCTCCTGGCTCGCCACAAGGCGTTCGCCAAGCTCGACACCAACCATGACGGCCAGCTGTCGTTCGACGAATGGGCGATCAAGGCGGAAACCAAGTTCGCCGTCGCCGACAAGGACAAGTCCAACACCCTCACCCCGGCCGAGTTCGCGACCACCGCCGTCAAGCGAAAAGCGCCGCGGCGGGTGAACTGTCCTCCGGCTGCGGCTCAGCCGGCGGCGCAGGAGGATTGAGCCACGCCGCCAGCGCCGCCCGCCCGCGATCGGTATACATCCGCTTGCGGTCGGCCTTTTTCGTCTTCCCCGCGATCGGTGGAAACAGGCCGAAATTGACGTTCATCGGCTGGTAGGTCTCGGCGGTCGCGCCGCCGGTAATGTGGCCCAGCAGCGCTCCCAGCGCGGTCTCCGGCGGCGGCGGCGGCAGGACCGTGCCGGCCAGCTCGGCCGCCGCGAACCGCCCCGCCAGCATCCCGATCGCCGCGCTCTCGATATAGCCCTCGCAGCCGGTGATCTGGCCGGCGAAGCGAAGCCGCGGCCGGCTCTTCAGCCGCAGTTGCGCGTCCAACAGGTCGGGCGAGCGGATGAAGGTATTGCGGTGCAACCCGCCCAGCCGCGCGAACTCGGCATCCTGCAGGCCGGGAATGGTGCGGAACAGCCGCACCTGATCGGCGTGCCTCAGCTTGGTCTGAAAGCCGACAATGTTCCACAGCGTGCCCTGCGCGTTGTCCTGGCGTAGCTGCACCACCGCATAGGGCCAGCGGCCGGTGCGCGGGTCGTCGAGCCCGACCGGCTTCATCGGCCCGTAGCGCAGCGTGTCGACCCCGCGCTCCGCCATGACCTCGATCGGCATACAGCCGTCGAAATAGGGCGTGTCCGCCTCCCATTCCTTGAACGGCGTCTTCTCGCCGTCGATCAGGCCGGCGTGGAAGGCGAGATACTGGTCCTTGGTCAGCGGGCAGTTGATATAGTCTTTACCGCCCTTATCCCATCTGGCGGCGAACCATGCGGTGTCGAAGTCGATCGACTCGCGGTGGACGATCGGCGCGAGCGCGTCGAAAAAGGCGAGCGCTTCCGCACCGGTGGCGGCACCGATCGCGGTGGCGAGCGACGGCGCGGTGAGGGGGCCGGTGGCGATGATCGCCGGACCATCGGGCAATGCGTCGACCCGCTCGCGCACCAGGCTGATGTTGGAGTGGCCGGCGATCGCCTCCGTCACCCCGGCGGTATAGCCGTCGCGGTCGACTGCTAGCGCCGAGCCGGCCGGAACGCGGTGCCGATCCGCTTCCCGCAGGATCAGCGAACCCAGCGTGCGCATCTCCTGGTGGAGCAGCCCGACCGCATTCGCCTCCGCATCGTCCGAGCGGAAGCTGTTGGAGCAGACGAGTTCCGCCAGCGCATCGGTCCGGTGCGCCGCCGTCGTGTCGCCTCCGTCCGCAAGGCCGGCACCGCGCATCTCCGACAGCCGCACCCGCCAGCCCGCCTCGGCAAGCTGCCAGGCCGCCTCCGATCCGGCGAGGCCGCCGCCGACGACGTGGATGTCATGGGTCATCGCTGCGGCCTAGCGGGTAACGCACCCGCTCGCCAGCGCTTGATCCACATTAGCAACTCCCCGGATTCCGCGCAATCGTGGAACATGCGGGGTTCTGCCGGGTATCACTTCCAGACACACAGGAGGATTGCCCATGTTTCGCGCCCTAGCATTCTGTACCGCCATCGCTCTGCCCGTCGCCGCGTTCGCCGCGGCGGCGATCCCCGCTGGCATCTATGTCGCGAAGGCGGGTGCCAGCGACAAATTCGAGATCACCTCCAGCAACCTGGTGATGGATTCGACCAACCCCAAGGTTCACGATTTTGCGGCGATGATGGTGACCGACCACACCAAGAGCACCGAAGACGTCAAGGCGGCGGCGATGCAGGCCGGCCTCAAGCCCAAGCCGCCGGTGCTGAGCCCGGCGCAGTCGGCGATGATCGCCAAGCTGAAGAAGGTCAACGGTCCAGCTCGCGATCAGATGTATATCGAGCAGCAGAAGACGTCGCACGATCAGGCGCTCGCCCTGCAGCAGGCGTACAGCACCGACGGCAAGTCGGCCCCGCTCAAGGCGGTGGCCGCCAACATCGTGCCGGTGGTGCAGAACCACATCCAGATGCTTCAGGCGATGTGACCCAGCGGGGCGGGGGCTCTTGCCTCCGCCCCGGCTTTACCCCGCGACCGGCAATCTGACCTTGCCGTCGCCGTCACGCTCCAGCGGACCATAGGCGATCACAGTTTCCAGCAGGAGCGGACCGTAGAGATGCGGGAACAACGCGCCGCCGCGCGATGCTTCCCAGCGCAGCGATGGTCCGAACGAGCCGAGATCGACTGCGGCGACATGCAGGTCGGTCTGTCCGGCGAAGTGCTTGTCCACCGTCTCGGTCAACTGTTCGGCCGTCGAGAGGTGAACATAGCCGTCCGTCAGGTCGACGGGCGCGCCGTCGAAACTGCCGGTCTCCAATGTCGCCATCTGCTCGCCGGTCAGCACCTTGTAGGCTGTGGTCGATTGCTCGCTCACTCGCCGTCCTCCGGCCCGGCCGCCGCATCCTCGCCAATTACTGCCCCTGTATCGGGCGCGATCGCCTCGCTGCCATCGCCCAGGTTGATCTCGGCCTCCTCCTCGGTCTCCTCGATTCGAGCGGCGGAGACGACATGTTCGCCCTCGGCGACGTTGAACAAGCGCACGCCGGCCGAGTTGCGGCCGATCACCCGCGTGTCGCCGACCGACAGGCGGATCAGCTTGGCCTGGTCGGTGACCAGCATCAGCTGCTCGCCGCTGTGCGTCGGGAAGCTCGCCACCACCGCGCCGTTGCGCTGGAGGTTGTCGATGTTGGTGATGCCCTGACCGCCGCGGTTGGTGCGGCGGTATTCGTAGGCCGACGAGCGCTTGCCATAGCCGTTGGCGCAGACGGTCAGGATGAACTCTTCCGCCTCAGCCATCGCCGTCACCGTCGCTGCGTCGAGCGTCGCTTCGCGTTCGCCCTCCTTCCATGGCGCGGCGCGCAGATAGGCCTCGCGCGTCTCCGCATCGAACGGCGTGCCGCGCAGCACCGACAGCGATATCACCTCGTCGCCACTCGCCAGCTTGGCACCGCGAACGCCGGTCGAATCGCGGCTCTGGAACTCGCGCACGTCGGTGGCGGCGAAGCGGATCGCCTTGCCCTGCCGCGTCGCCAGCAGCACATCGTCGGTCCCGGTCAGCAACGACACGCCGATCAGCCGATCATCAGCATCCCCGTCTTCGAATTTCATCGCGATCTTGCCGGCGGTGCGGATGTTCGCGAAGGCGTCCATCGAGTTGCGCCGGACATAGCCCTTGGCGGTGGCGAACATGACGTGGAGCTTGCCCCACTCCGCCTCGTCCTCGGGCAGCGGCAGCACCGTCGAGATGGTCTCGCCCGGCTGCAGTGGCAGCAGGTTGACCATCGGCCGACCGCGCGTCGCCGGCCCGCCCTCGGGCAACCGCCATACCTTCAGCCGATAGACCTTGCCCGCGGTCGAGAAGAACAGCACCGGCGTGTGGGTGGAAGTGACGAACAGCGCGGTGACGACGTCCTCGTCCTTGGTCGTCATGCCGCTGCGGCCCTTGCCGCCGCGCGCCTGGGCGCGGAAGGTGTCGAGCGGGGTACGCTTGATATAGCCCTGTAGGGTGACAGTGACGACCATGTCCTCGCGCTCGATCAGGTCCTCGTCGTCGATGCCGTCGGCGGCGGCCGCGATCTCCGACCGGCGCGGCGCCGCGAACTCGTCGCGGATCGCGGTCAGCTCGCCGCGCATCACCGCGTACAGCTTGGCACGGTCGGCGAGGATCGCGAGCAGCTCGGCGATCGACCCCGCAAGCGTCTCCAGCTCGCTGCCGATTTCGTCGCGGCCCAGCGCGGTCAGGCGATGAAGGCGCAGGTCGAGGATGGCGCGGACCTGCGTTTCCGACAGGCGATAGGTGTCGCCGACCGCCTCGCTGTCGACCGCCTCGACCAGCCGCAGATAGCCGGCGATCTCGGCGACCGGCCATTCGCGCGCGATCAGCTTGGCGCGCGCGTCGGCGGGGCTGGCCGAGCCGCGGATCATCCGCACCACCTCGTCGAGGTTGGTGACGGCGATGACGAGGCCAAGCAGGATGTGGGCGCGGTCGCGCGCCTTCGCCAGCTCGAACTTGGAACGGCGGGTGATGACCTGCTCGCGGAACTGGACGAACGCCTGGATGATGTCGCGCAGGTTGAGCAGCTCGGGCCGGCCGCCGCGGATCGCCAGCATGTTGGCCGCGAACGACCCCTGCGCCGGGGTGTGCCGCCACAGCTGGTTGAGCACCACCTCGGGTGTCGCGTCGCGCTTCAGGTCGATAACGATGCGCACGCCCTCGCGATTGGACTCGTCGCGGATGTCGCTGACGCCCTCAATGCGCTTGTCCTTGGCCGCCTCGGCGATGCGCTCGACCAGCGCGTTCTTGCCCTGCTGATAGGGGATCTCGGTCAGTACGATCGACTGGCGGTCGCCGCGATGGCTCTCGACGACATGACGCGAGCGGACGATGATCGAGCCGCGGCCGCTCTCATAGGCGGAGCGCGCGCCCATCCGGCCGAGGATGATCGCGCCGCTGGGGAAATCGGGGCCGGGGACAATCTGGATCAGCTCGTCGATGCTGATCGCACCGTTGTCCATATACGCCAGGCAGGCGTCGATCACTTCGCCGAGGTTATGCGGCGGGATGTTGGTCGCCATGCCGACGGCGATGCCGCCGGCGCCGTTGACGAGCAGGTTGGGGAATTGCGCCGGCAGCACCTGCGGCTCGCGCTCCGACCCGTCGTAATTGGGGGTGAAGTCGACCGTGTCCTTGTCGAGGTCGCCGAGCAGCGCGTTTGCCACCTTGGCCAGCCGCGCCTCGGTATAGCGCATGGCGGCGGGCGGATCGGGGTCCATCGAGCCGAAATTGCCCTGGCCGTCGATCAGCGGCACCCGCATTGACCAGTCCTGCGCCATCCGCGCGAGCGCGTCGTAGATCGCGCTGTCGCCGTGCGGGTGGTATTTGCCCATCACGTCGCCGACGATGCGCGCCGACTTGCGATAGGCCTTGCCGGCGACGAAGCCGCTCTCGTGCGCCGAATAGAGAATGCGGCGGTGGACCGGCTTCAGCCCGTCGCGCACGTCGGGCAGCGCGCGCGCGACGATGACGCTCATCGCATAGTCGAGATAGCTGGTCTTCATCTCGTCGACGATCGAGATGGTCGACATATCGCCGGATGCGGGCGGTTCGGCGAGCAGGGTCTCGTCGGCCAAGGACTATGCTTTCGGGTTGTTACGGATTGGCGACGGTCTAGGCGCTCGGGGCCGCAAAGTCACGCGCGCACGCGTGTGCGAGGACACCTCCAATCGTCGTCACCCCGGCCTTGTGCCGGAGTCCAGAGCCAAGAACGGCATCGCTAGCGGTTCTGGATACCGGGACGAGCCCGGCATGACGAAAGATCAAGGCGTGACTTCCTTGCCCTCCCAATCGAAGACCTTGCCGCTGTCGGGGGCTTTCAGGCCGTCGATCACGTCGAGCAGCTGCACCGCGGCGCGGTCGGGCGAGAACAGCTGGTCGGCGCGGACATTGGCCTGGAACGGCTTGGACAGCGGCGTGTCGACGGTGCCGGGGTGAAGCGCGACGACGATGCTGCGGTCGTTGCGGCGGCGCTCCTCGATCGCCAGCGTCCGGACCAGCTGGTTGAGCGCGGCCTTGGCGGCGCGATAGCCGTACCAGCCGCCCAGCTTGTTGTCGCCGATGCTGCCGACGCGGGCGGACAGCACCGCAAAGACGCAGCGACCGGTACGTGGCATCGCTGGCAGGACATGCTTGGCGACCAGCGCCGGACCGATCGCGTTGATCGCATATTGCCGCGCCAGCCAGGCGGGATCGAGATCGCGCATCGCCTTCTCGGGCGAGCGGCCATCGTCGTGGAGCAGCCCGGTCGCGATCACCACCAACGTCGGCGGGTCGGCGGCCAGCCGGGCGGCGGCAGCGGCGATGCTCGCCTCGTCCTCCAGATCGAGATGATCGGTGCCGGACGCCGAGCGGGCGAAGCGGTGGACGTGGTCGAACGCTCCTTCCTCGGCCAGCGCCGCCGCCAGCGCCGCACCGATCCCGCCCGATGCACCGATGACGACCGCGCTGGTCATTGCCTGACGAACGTCCAGCGATCCGCCTCGCTCGCATCGGCATCGAAGCGGTAGCCGTCACTGTCGAAGCCGCGCAGGTCGTCGATGCTGTCCAGCCGATGCTCGGCTACGAAGCGCGCGACCAGGCCGCGCGCCTTCTTGGCGTGGAAGCTGACAAAGCGGCGATCCGGTCCTTCGCGGAAATCGATCGCGACCACCCGCACCGATGCCGGCAACCGGCCGTCCACTGCGGCCCAATATTCCTGACTGGCGAGGTTGACGACGGTGCCGGACCCATCGGCGTCGACATCGGCCGCCAGCGCCGCGGCGATACGGTTCTGCCACCAGTCGGTCAGCTTCGCCCGGCGCGGTGCCCAGCGGGTTCCCATCTCCAGTCGGTAGGGGCGGATCACATCGAGCGGCCGCAACAGGCCGTAGAGCCCCGACAGCAGCCGGACATGGTCCTGCGCGAAACCGACCTGCGCTCCGTCGAGGCTGTGCACGTCGAAGCCGGTATAGACGTCGCCGGCAAAGGCGTAGATCGCCGGCCGCTCGGGCGCATCGGCGAAGTCGCGGAAACGCTCGGCGTTGAGCTTCGCGAGCGGGGCCGAGATGTGCATCAGCTCGCGCAGCTTCTTCTGCGGCAGCCGCGCCGCCGATCGGGCGAGGCTCGCCGCCTCTTCCGCGAACCGCGGAGCCGTCGGCGTCAACGCCGGCAGCGGCGTCTCGTAATCGAGGGTCTTGGCTGGGGACAGGACGGCGATCATCCTCGCCGGCCTAGCCGCCGCTGGCAGGCGGTTCAATCATGCTTCGCCCGCGGTCGCTTGAACGGCACGCAGCGCGCCTTTACAGCAACCTCGCCCGGCACCCCTGCCGCCCCACGGGAGAGAGAATCGCCATGAAATCCCTGTCCACCCTGGCGCTTGCCGCCGCCCTCGCCAGCGTTGGCAGCGTCGCCGTCGTCCAGCCGGCCCTCGCCGCCAAGAAGGAGGAGGCCAAGCCCGGCCTCAAGCTAAGCCCCGACTTCGTCAAGGCGGCCAAGCCCGCCCAGGACGCGTTGGCAGCCAAGAACTACGAGGGTGCCGAGCCGCTGGTTGCGCAGGCGGAAGCCGTCGCCAAGAACGACGACGAGAAATATGTGGCGCAGTCGCTGCGTTTCGATGTGACTCGCGGCAAGATCTACGCCGCCCGCGACGCCAACCCCAACGCACCGGTCAACGAGACCGCGCTGGCCGGCCCGCTGGACGCGCTGATCGCCAACCCGAGCACGCCGGCGGCGAACAAGCCGGGCTATTATTTCGCGCGCGGCGTCCTCGCCTTCAACGGCAAGCAGAACGCGCAGGCTATCCAGTATCTGACCCAGGCGCGCCAACTCGGCTTTGCCGACCCCAACCTCGACCTGATGATCGCCAAGGCGAAGTTCGACGGCGGCGACATCGCCGGCGGTTCGGCCGACTTGGACACGGCGATCACCAAGGCCAAGGCGTCGGGCAAGCCTGCGCCCGAGGATTACTACCGCTACGCCATCGCCCGCTCGAACAGTGCCAAGGACAAGACGCAGACGATCGGCTGGCTCGGCAAATATGCCGCCGCCTATCCGACCCCGCAGACTTGGCACGATGTCCTGATCACCTACGGCCTGTCGGCCCCGAGCGTCGACGTGCTCGACAAGAACCAGCGCATCGACCTGTTCCGGCTGATGCACGACACCAAGAGCATCGCCGACCAGTCGCTGTATGAGCAATACGCCCAGGACGCGATCGACCGCGGCCTGCCGACCGAGGCGCTGTCGGTGCTCAAGGAAGGTCAGGCGACCGGCAAGCTGACCGCCGGCCGCAATCTGACCGATGCGATGAGCCAGGCGACCAGCTCGGCCCGGTCGGAGGGGTCGCTGGTGCCGCTGGAGGCCAAGGCCAAGGCGAGCGCCGACGGCAAGCTGTCGGCGCAGACCGCGGATGCCTATCTGAGCAAGGGCGACAATGCCAAGGCGATCGAGCTCTATCGCGCCGCGCTGGGCAAGGGCGGCGTCAATGCCGACGACGTCAACACCCATCTCGGCATCGCCCTGTCGCGCAGCGGCGACAAGGCGGGGGCGACGGCGGCGTTCGCGGCGGTGAAGACCGGCGCGCGCGGCGATCTGGCGGCGTTGTGGACGACCTGGGTCTCCATCCAGGGCTGATCGACCAAGGGCCGGGTAGGCGCGGTGCCTACTCGGCCTGGTCGGCGGGAACCGGCACGCCGGACATCGACTTGGCGGTGCGGATCGTCAGCGACGTCTTGACGCTGACGACGTTGGGGGCGGGCGTCAGGTGAGTGGTCAGGATGTCCTGAAAGCTCTTCAGGTCCGCCGCGACGATCTTGAGGATGAAGTCGATCTCGCCGTTGAGCATGTGGCACTCGCGCACCTGCGGGATGGCTGCGACATGCTCCTCGAACGCGGTGAGGTCCTTTTCCGCCTGGCTGCGCAGCGACACCATTGCGAACACCGTGATCGGATAGCCGAGCCGCGCCGGATCGAGGTCGGCGTGATAGCCGCGGATCGCCCCGGCTTCCTCCAGCGTCCGCACCCGGCGCAGGCATGGCGGCGCGGTGAGCCCGACCCGCTCCGCCAGCTCGACATTGGTCATGCGGCCATTGTCCTGCAGCAGCTTCAGTATCTCTCGGTCGATCCGGTCCACGCCGACGAAACTCCTGTGCGACGAACTCGTCCTGTCGATTGCGGCGGGACGATAGGAAGATCGCCGCCAAACGCAAACGTCCCACAATGCGACGAGCGGCGATCCAGCCCGTTTTGACGTGTTCCGCGGCGTGGCGGAGCGGGCTAGGGACGGCGGACCGATGCGGGTGCCCGCAGCGGCCGAGGGACGGATGCGCTTCGACGATAGCCTGAAGACGGTGCTGGCGAGCGACGCGCGCGCTGGCTTCGGCGCGCAAGCGACCTGGCGTCAGCTGGTCGACCTGGTCGGGCGCGGCCGCGCCGAGGCATCGCCGGCGACGGTGGAACGG
>NZ_CAHJXA010000078.1 GCF_903644135.1 Sphingomonas bacterium
CGATCGCGGTGCTGCCGATCGCCGGTTTGCTGCTCCGCCTCGGCCAGCCCGACCTGCTCGATATCGCATTCGTCGCGGCGGCCGGCGATGCGATCTTCCAGAACCTCGGCCTACTGTTCGCGATCGGCGTCGCGGTGGGGTTCGCGCGCGACGGCAACGGCGCGGCGGCATTGGCGGGCGCGGTGTGCTTCCTGGTCGCCACCAACGGCGCGCAGGCGCTGCTCCACCCGCCCGCCGACATCGGTGCCGGCCTGCCGCCCGCCGTCCGGACGGCGATGCTCGCCGCCTATCGCCAGGCCGCGCTCGCCAAGCTCAGCGTTCCGCTGGGCACGTTCTCGGGGCTGATCGCCGGCATCTTCTACAACCGCTTCGGCGCGATCAGCCTGCCGGAGTATCTCGCCTTTTTCGGTGGACGGCGTTTCGTGCCGATCGTCAGCGGGCTGGCGGGGCTGGTGCTGGCACTCGCTTTCGGGCTCGGCTGGGGCGGGCTGAGCCGCGGCATCGACGCGCTGAGCTATGCGCTGGTCACGGCCGGGCCGTTCGGGCTGTTCGTTTACGGCGTTCTCAACCGGCTGCTACTGGTGACCGGGCTGCACCATATCCTCAACAACATCGTTTGGTTCGTGGTCGGCGATTTCCACGGCGCGACCGGCGACCTCAACCGCTTCTTCGCCGGCGACCCGAAGGCAGGCGCGTTCATGAGCGGCTTCTTCCCGGTGATGATCTTCGGCCTGCCCGCCGGCTGCCTGGCGATGTACCGCAGCGCCCGGCCCGAACGCCGCGCCGAGGTCGGCGGGTTGCTGCTCAGCCTGGCTCTGACTGCGATGCTGACCGGCGTGACCGAGCCGATCGAGTTCACCTTCATGTTCCTCGCCCCGCTGCTCTATGCGGTCCATGCGGTGCTGACCGGCGTGGCGATGGCGCTGATGGACATGCTCCACGTCCGACTCGGCTTCGGCTTCTCGGCGGGGCTGCTGGACTATGGCCTCAACTATGGCCGGGCGACGCGGCCGCTGCTGCTGCTGCCGGTCGGAGCGGCTTATGCCGCAGTCTACTACGGGCTGTTCCGCTTCTTCATCGTTCGCTTCGACCTGCCCACGCCCGGTCGCGAGCCGGTACCGGTGGACGCGCCGGCCGCCAACGCGCCTGTGGCCGGATCGCGCGCGCAGCAGTTCGTCGCTGCGCTTGGCGGCCGTGCCAATCTCGCAGCGATCGACGCGTGTACGACCCGCTTGCGCCTAGTCGTCGAGGATCAGGCGGCGGTGGATGAGGCGATGCTGAAGCGTCTGGGTGCGCGCGGCGTGATGCGGCCCTCGGCGCGCGACCTGCAGGTGGTGATCGGCCCGACCGCCGATCAACTCGCCCGGGAGATGCGCGAAACAGGCACGGCGGATAGCCCGGACGAGACCGCCCGCGCGCTGCTGGCCGCGCTGGGCGGCCGCGCCAATGTGAGCTCCGTGACGGCGCTGTCGAGCCGGTTGCTCGTGACGGTGGTCGAGCCGGGCAAGGTCGATCCCCTCCGGCTGGACGCCGCCGCTCGCGGCGCGGTGGAGGTGCCGCCGGGATGCTGGCAGATCGTCACCGGTCCGCGGGCCGAAGCACTGGCGGACGTCATCCGGTCCTAGAGACCGAGGTGCATTAGCCCGTCCGGCGGATCGCGAACGCGCGGTCCGCCGGCATCGCCGCCACCTCGATCTTCAAGCCGGTCGCGGTCGACTTGGCCTGGACGGTATCGATTATTCGCCCGGCGGCGGTGTTGTAGCCGGTGATCTCGACGTCGCCGGGTGCGAAGGGCAGCTTGAGTGTCAGCGTCCTGGTCGACGGGTCGGTGCCGCTCCGCCCGTCCGCCATCCGGCCGCCCTTGCGCACCAGCCACACCACCGCCTGATCGTCGTCCCTACAGGCAAAAGCGTGATAGCCTGTCACCTTGACCTCGATCGGCGCGCGCCGGAACCGCTGCCAGTGGATCAGCGGCAGGAAGCCTGCCATCGCTCGCTGCGCCCGGCGCATCCCCGAAGTCAGAACATGCGGGTGGCGGTTGGGCCAGCGCATCCCGCCGCCCACACCGCCGCTGGCGAGGTGCGCCCAGCTGAGATGGCGGAAATACTCATCGTCGAACGGCTCGGGCAGAGTGCGATGGCGGTCCTTGAAGCTGTGGATCGGGCCATGCTCGGTATCGAGGAAGGGCCGCCCGTCGGTGATCTCCGCCAGGCAATGGCGCACGATCCCGCCCATCGCCACCGCCGGCGCGACAGTGTTGCGAGGGTCGTCGATCGATCCCGAGCGGTAGATGTGGATGCTCGCAAAATCGAGGTCGGGATGGCGGAAGATCGGCTCCGTCAGCGGCAGGTCGGGCCGCCACCACAGTTCCGGCCCGAACAGCGATACCGTCTGCGGGTGCGAGCGGCCGTAGAGTTGCGTCTCCAGCGCGCGGACGTGCTGCGACAGGTCGGCGATGAACTCGCCAAACCCGTCGGCGCTGCCTTCGCCCTGGGCATGGTGAATCTCGTTCCACAAATCCCACGCGAACAACGCTCCCGACCCGCCCCAACGCCGCACGATGAACGTCAGCCGCGCCTTGATCGCGGCGCGCACCGCCGGCGCGGTCAGCAGGCGCGACGGGTGGTCGAGCGGGCCGCCCTGGGCGCTGTTCCACGGATGATGCCTCCAGTGCAGCCACATCCAGAAGGTGTCGACCGGCGTCAGCAGGATGCGCAGGCCGACCCGCTCGCACAGATCGAACAGGTCATCCCACAGCTGCACCATCGCCGGCACCGGCCTCCCGACCGGCCGCTCGAAGTAGCGATGCCGGACCTGGGCATATTCGATCATCAGGCGAAGGCAGGTGACGCCGTGTTCGACCAGCCAGTGCAGGTGGCGCTCGACCGCCGCCAGGTCGCGGCGGCGGAACAGCGGTGCGAGCTCGGGCCAGGTGATCGCGTCGTTCTGCCCGATCGGCGTCCAGTCGCGTCCCGTATCGTCGACGAAATAGGGCGCGCCGTCAGCCACGCGGATCCAGGGCAGGGCGGCGTCGCGCATCGGCACTCTTTGGCAGGCCGGGCGTTACCGAACAAACCAAAGACGTGTAATGTGGATCAGCGACTTAGCCGATCCATATCCCTAGCAATATTCGGCTGATCCTGGGAGACATTGATGAACTTCGCCGCGGCGCCAACGTCGCCCTCCGCCGACGCGCCGATGCCGCTGTTGCTGTGCTTCTGCCATCTGCGCTGGGACTTCGTGTTCCAGCGGCCGCAGCACCTGATGACCCGGTTCGCGCAACGCCATCGCGTGCTGGTGTGGGAGGAGCCGGTGATCGGCGGCACCGACCGGGCGCGGCTCGTCATCGGCGAAAAGACGGCCGGGGTGCGGGTGGCGACGCCGATGCTGCCGAACGGCCTCGAAGCTGAAGCGACCGAGGCGGTGCTGACGATGCTGCTGGACGAGATGCTGGCCGTCGAGCCAGCGCTGGCGGTGCGCTGGTATTACACGCCGATGATGCTCGGCTTCTCGCGGCATCTGGCCGCACCATGCACCGTCTATGACTGCATGGACGAGCTGTCCGCGTTCCGCTTCGCGCCGCCCGAGCTGCTGGCGCTCGAAGCCGAATTGCTTGCCGCTGCCGACCTGGTCTTCACCGGTGGCCACAGCCTGTACGAGGCGAAGCGTGACCGCCACGCCGATGTGCGGCCCTTCCCGTCCAGCGTCGATGTCGCCCATTTCGCGCAGGCGCGACATTGCGAGCCGGGGCGGGGCGATGCGGTGCGGCTCGGCTTTTACGGGGTGATCGACGAGCGGATGGACCTCGACCTCGTCGCGTATCTGGCCGATGCACGGCCGGACTGGACGATCGAGCTGGTCGGGCCGGTGGTGAAGATCGATCCCGCCGACCTGCCGAGCCGGACCAACCTCCATTATCCGGGGCCACGCAGCTATGCCGAGCTGCCCGCGACGATCGCCGGCTGGGACGTCGCGCTGATGCCGTTCGCGATCAACGAGGCGA
The DNA here is from genome assembly GCF_903644135.1 of Sphingomonas bacterium. Taxonomy (GTDB): domain Bacteria; phylum Pseudomonadota; class Alphaproteobacteria; order Sphingomonadales; family Sphingomonadaceae; genus Sphingomonas. The sequence continues at coordinate 4,004 of NZ_CAHJXA010000078.1, forward strand.
CGCGCTTCATCAGCCCGACCAAGACGCCGGAATATCTTGCCGCCGGCCGTCCGGTGGTGTCGACGCCGATCGTCGACGTCGCCCGCCATTACGGCACGCTCGACGCGGTGCGGATCGCCGGCAGCGGCGCGCGCTTCGTCCAGGCCTGCGACGAGGCGCTGGCGCTGGTGCGCGGCGACGATCGCGGTTGGCGCGACGAGGCCGACGCGGTGCTCGCGGCGATGTCATGGGATCGCACCGCCGGGGAGATGCTCGCCGCGATCGACGAGTCGGTCGAGGCGGCGGCACTGCTCGCCCGCCGCGCCAGTCATCCGCATTATGACTACCTCGTCGTCGGGGCAGGGTTCGCCGGATCGGTGATGGCGGAACGCCTCGCCGTCGATGCGGGCAAGCGCGTGCTGGTCGTCGACCGGCGACCGCACATTGCCGGCAACGCCTATGACGTGGCGGACGCAGCCGGCATACTGATCCACCAGTATGGCCCGCACATCTTCCACACCAATTCCGACGAGGTGTTCGCCTACCTCTCGCGCTTCACCAACTGGCGGCCGTACGAGCATCGCGTCCTGTCGGAGGTGGCCGGGCGGCAGGTGCCGATCCCGATCAACCGCACGACGCTGAACATGCTCTACGACGCGCAGCTCGAGACCGACGCGGACGCCGCCGCCTTCCTGGCGGCACGGGCCGAACCGGTCGCGAACGTGCGCACGTCGGAGGACGTCGTCGTCTCGGCGGTCGGCACCGAATTGTATCGCGCCTTCTTCCGCGGCTACACCCGCAAGCAATGGGGGCTCGATCCGGCCGAGCTCGACAAGTCGGTGACGGCGCGGGTGCCGACGCGGACCTGCACCGACGATCGCTACTTTACGGACAGCCATCAGGCGATGCCGGCAAACGGCTTCACCGCGATGTTCGCGGCGATGCTCGACCATCCCAACATCACCGTGATGCTGGGCACCGATTATGCTGATATCCGCGACACGGTAAGCTATGGCAAATTGGTCTATACCGGCCCGATCGACGAATATTTCGGCCATCGCCACGGCCGGCTGCCCTACCGCTCGCTGCGCTTCGAGCACCGGACGCTGCCGATCGAGCGGCACCAGCCGGTCGCTGTCGTCAACTATCCCGACGAGGCGGTGCCGCACACCCGCGTGACCGAATACAAGCACCTGACCGGCCAGGAGGCCGCCGTCACCAGCCTGACCTATGAATATCCCGCCGCCGAGGGCGATCCCTATTACCCGATCCCGCGGCCCGAGAACCAGCAGCTGTTCAAGCGCTACGAGGCGCTGGCGCTGGCCGAGCCCGATGTCGTGTTCGTCGGCCGGCTGGCGACCTATCGCTACTACAACATGGACCAGGTGGTCGGCCAGGCGCTTGCCACCTATCGGCGGCTGCGCCAGCGCGAGGGCGTGACCAGCCCGACCGACAGCGAAAGCGTCTGAGGCGGCCGCGACCGACCGCTCCGATCAACTCGGCCGGTGCACGACCCGCTGGTCCAGCTCGCCGAACACGGACCGGTCCTCGCGATCGAGGGCACTGATCCGGACGCGCTCGCCGAAGCGCAGATAGGGCGTCGGCGAGGCTTGTGACGCCAGCGCGTCGAGCGCGCGGCGTTCGGCGATGCAGCCGGAGCCGACCTCGGCGGCGTCGAGGTTGGCGACCGTGCCCGAGCCGATGACGGTGCCGGCGCACAGATCGCGAGTCAGCGCGGCATGGGCGATCAGCTCGCCAAAGCCATAGGTCATCGCGCCGCCTTCGGGCCGGCCGAACAGCTCGTCCCCGCGATGGACGCGGAGCGGCAGGCACACGCGGCCATCGGCCCAGGCATCGCCCAGTTCATCGGGGGTGACAGCGACCGGCGACAGCGACGATGGCGGCTTGGCCTGGAGAAAGCCGAACCCGCCCCGCATCTCGTCGGGGCCGAAGGCGCGCAGGCTCCAGTCGTTGATGATGACCACCAGCCTGACATGCGCCAGCGCCTCGCCGGGCGAGATGCCGAGCGGGGTGTGGTCGAGGACGACGCCATATTCCGCCTCGAAATCGATGTCGTCGCCTTCCGAGCGGAACGGGATGTCGGCGGCGGGTCCGTAGAACCGGTCGGATACGCCCTGGTACATTAGCGGCGGATCGGCGGGCGTGCGCTTCGCATAGTCCCAGGCGTCGGCGAGGATGTGATTGTGCGCGAGGAACGCCGACCCGTCGAGGAACTGCCAGGCGCGGGGCAACGGTGCGAGCAGCGAGGCGGGATCAAGCGGCGACGCGTCCGCCCAGCTACTCGCGTCGAGTCGGTCGGCCTGGGCGCGCAGCAGCGGCTCGACCCGGCCCCAATCGTCGAGCGCCGCCTGCAGCGTCTCGGCAGCGACCGCGTCGGCGGCATGGGCGAGGTCGCGCGACACCAGCATCAATCGGCCGTCGGGTGTCGCGCCGGGGCGGGTGGCGAACTTCATTGCGGGGTCTCCCGATCGTCGAGGATGGCGACGGCGCGCGTCCAGCCGGCGGAGGCGGCATGTATCTTCACCGGGAAGCAGCAGACGGTGAAGCCCGCCGGCGGCAACGCCTCCAGGTTCTGGAGCTTCTCGATATGGCAATAGCCGATGGTGCGTCCGGCCTTGTGGCCTTCCCAGATCAGGCCGGCATCGTGCGTCTCGGCATAGCGGCGCGCGGTGTGGACGAAGGGCGCGTCCCAGCTCCAGGCGTCGGTGCCGGTGACGCGCACACCCCGCTCCGTCAGATACAGCGTCGCCTCGCGGCCGATGCCGACCCCGCGCGCAAGATAGTCGGCCTCGCCGAACCGCACCCCCGCGGCGGTATTGACCAGCACGATGTCGAGCGGCGCAAGGTCGTGGCCGATGCGGGCCAGCTCGGCCTCGATCTCCTGCGCGGTGACGACATGACCGTCGGCCAGGTGGCGGAAGTCGAGCTTGACGCCCGGCCGCATACACCAGTCGAGCGGCACCTCGTCGATGGTGATCGCGCGCGCGCCGCCGTCCATCGTCGACGCGTAGTGATACGGCGCGTCGAGGTGGGTGCCGTTGTGGGTGGTGAGCTGGACGCGCTCGATCGCCCAGCCCTCCGCGTCGGGCAGGTCGGCGGCGGCCAGGCCGGGGAAGAAGCGCTGCAGGTCGGGCACCGACGCCTGGTGATCGACATAGTCGATGCTCGGCGCATAGCCGGGCGGCTCGTTGGCGAGGTTGCCGTCGAGCGTCGCCGACAGGTCGACGATGCGGCCGTTCACGATCCCCGCTTCGCATATTGATAAAGCGGGTCCTCGGCACCGCGCTTGCCATAGAGGAAGTCGGCGGCGGGATGCTTGGCCCAGAACTTCTCCGTCTCCGGCTCAACCCGGCTCCAGTCGAAGATGACGTCGCGGTGGACAATCGCCCAGCGGCCGTCGCGGCGAGCGAACTGGTCGAGATAGCGGCCGCCGATGGTCGCGTCGGTGCCGTCGGTCATCTGGCACCAGGCGACATGGTAGCTCTCCACGAACGCCGTATCGTCGTCCTCGAAGTCGGCGAGGATGTTGGTGACCACGTGCTGCATCCCCTTGATCGGCGAGCCGGGCTTGGGCCGGGTAAAGCTCGCGACGTCAATGAAGTCGGTGGCGAGGCCGTCGAACACGCCATGCCGCTCGATCGCGCCGGGATGGTAGCAGGTGTGCGCGAGCTCGGCATCGGCACGGTCGCCGGCGCGGGCGCGGCGGTACAGCACTTCGGCGATGGCCTGTTTGGACAACAAGCGATCGAGATCGTTCATGGGCGGGGCTCCTTCAGGTGGGATGATTTTGGGTAGTTGGCCGCGTGTTTGCGGGCGGCCAGCATAGAGCGGATCGGCGGCATCGCGCGTGCCGGTGAGCGGGTCGAGGTCGCGCTCACCGGCTGGGGTGATCCGCGACCAGTCATAGACGATGTCGCGATGCTGGATCAGCCAGCGACCGTCGACCCGGCGGCAGGTGTCGAGATAGCGGCCACCGATGTCATAGGCGATCCAGTCCGACCCGGCCGCGAACTCCTCGTGCGCGACGTGGCAGGTCTCGACGAACCAGTCGGCACCGCGCCGTTCGAACAGCATGTTGCCGATCAGATGCTGCTTGGTCCGGCAGAATGGCCCCGATCGCATCGCGGATTCCAGCGTGTCGATGAAGCCGTGCATCGGCCCGCGATAGGTGCCGTGATTGTCGGTCGCATCGGACGGATGGCAGGCGCGCATCAGCGGCACGTCGAAGCGGTCGGCCGCGCGGGCGCGGGCGGTCAGCAGGTCGGCGATCTCGGCCCGGTCGGCGATCTCGGCCAGGGTGGCGCTCACACCGCCTCCGCCACCACGGTCGCCTCGATCGCGCCGACCCGTTCGACCTCGCAGCGGACCACGTCGCCCAGATTGAGCAGCCGCGGCGGCTTCAGCCCGGCCCCGGTCCCCTTGGGCGTGCCGGTGGCGATGATGTCGCCCGGCTCCAGCGTGCAGACGGTGGACAGGTACGCGATCTGATCCCAGCAATCATGGATCATCTCGGCAGTCGAGCCGTCCTGGCGAATCTCGCCGTTGACGGTGCAGGTGACGCGCAGGGTACGGGGATCGCCGACCTCGTCGGGGGTCACCAGCCAGGGACCGAGCGGGCCATGGCTGTCGAACGACTTGCCCAGCATGATCGTCGGGCTGCGCTTCTGCCAGTCGCGCGCGCTGACGTCGTTGCAGACGGTGTAGCCTGCGACGATGCTGGGCGCGTCGTGCGCGGTCACCCGGCGCGCGCGGCGGCCGATGACGATCGCCAGCTCCGCCTCGTAGTCGAGGTCGGTGATTTCGGGCGGCATCAGGATCGGCGCGAACGGATCGTTGATGCACGACGGCATCTTGGCGAACCAGCGCTGAAACACCGGCGGCACGTAGCTACTGTTGTAGGCGAGCACCTCGTCGATATGGCTCTGGTAATTGGCGGCGATCGCAAAGAACTTGGGCGGGCGGCTTACCGGTGCGTGGAGGACGACGTCCGCGAGCGCGAGGGCGCTGCCGGTCGCGGTGCGCGCCCGATCCATGCCGGTGTCGCCGAGCGCCAGCAGCGCCTCGATCGTGTCGACGCCCAGCGCCGCCGCCAGATCGACGACGGCCTCGCCCTCGACCCGGCCGATCGATCGCCGGCCGGCATGGCTGAAGCTGGCGAGCTTCACTGCGGCCGGGCGGCGAGCTGGTCGACGATGCGCTGGCGGAACGCTTCGGCAGTCGTATAGGTCGAATTGGCCAGCGCCGCCGTCTCCGTATCGTCCCAGATCTGCTGGTCGCTCTGGCTGAAATCGATCGGGACGCCGTAAGGCTGGCTGACGTGCCAGGGCGTGTGGACGTAGCACTCGACCGTATTGTCCTCCGGGTCCTTGAAATAGACCGTCCAGCTGTTGCCGTGGTTGAGCGTCCAGATCTTCTCGATCCGCGGGTCGGCCTGCGCGGCCTCGTGCAGTTGGCGCAGCGCCGCGAAGTCTTTCATCAGGAACGAAATCTGCGCCACCGTCGACGGCGAGTCGGGCGCACGGCCCCAGGCGAGCAGCAGCTGGTGATGCTCGTCGGGCGACATCGTCATGAAGCGGATCGGATTGACGTCGGTACGCTCGTCGGTGACGACGAAGCCCATGAACGAGGTGTAGAAGTCGGTCATCCGGTCGATGTCGATCACCTGCATGCCGACATGGTTGAGCGAGAAGGATGGGCGGGTCATAGGGCGATCTCCAGGGTCTGGGCGGCAGTCGGGGCGGTGAGTTGGTCGAGGAGGCGGCCGACAAGGGCGTCGAGACCGGCGGTGGCGGCAAGGCCGTAGACATAGCGGTCGGGTCGCACGATGGCGGCGTCGGCGCTGCGTTCCGCCAGCCAGCGCGCGAACCGGCCGTCAGGGTCGCGCGCCGCGTCGAGCACGACGATGCCGCCGCCGATCGCCTG
>NZ_CAHJXA010000079.1 GCF_903644135.1 Sphingomonas bacterium
GCCGACGCCCACGCGATGCACGTCCGGCTGGCGGACGAGGCGATCTGCATCGGGCCGCCGGCCGCGACCGACAGCTACCTCAACATCCCCAACATCATCTCGGCGGCGGAGATCAGCGGCGCGGACGCGATCCATCCCGGCTATGGCTTCCTCAGCGAGAACGCGCGCTTCGCCGACATCGTCGAGCTGCACGGGCTGATCTTCGTCGGCCCCAAGCCCGAGCACATCCGCACCATGGGCGACAAGGTCGAGGCGAAGCGGACCGCCGGCGCGCTGGGCCTGCCGCTGGTGCCGGGCTCCGATGGCGCGATCCACGACGTCGACGAGGCAAAAGCGCTGGCGGCGGAGATCGGCTATCCGGTCATCATCAAGGCTGCGTCGGGCGGCGGCGGCCGCGGCATGAAGGTGGTCAACGACCCCGACAGCCTCGAGACCCAGATGCAGCAGGCGGGCACCGAGGCGAAGGCGGCGTTCGGCGACGCCACCGTCTACATGGAGAAATATCTCGGCAACCCACGCCACATCGAGTTCCAGGTGTTCGGCGATGGCGCAGGCAACGCCATCCATCTCGGCGAGCGCGACTGTTCGCTCCAGCGCCGCCACCAGAAGGTGCTGGAGGAGGCCCCCTCGCCGATCCTCTCGCCGCAGGAGCGCGACCGGATGGGCGGCATTGTCGCCAAGGCGATGGCCGACATGGGCTATCGCGGCGCGGGCACGATCGAGTTCCTGTGGGAAGCAGGCGAGTTCTACTTCATCGAGATGAACACCCGGCTCCAGGTCGAGCATCCGGTGACCGAGATGATCACCGGCCTCGATCTGGTGCGAGAGCAGATCCGCATCGCCGAAGGGCACGGCCTGACCCTGCGCCAGGAGGATGTCGAGTTCCGCGGCCATGCGATCGAATGTCGCATCAACGCCGAGGACCCGCGCAGCTTCGCTCCCTCGCCCGGCCTGGTGAAGCAGTTCCATGCGCCGGGCGGGATGCACGTCCGCGTCGATTCGGGGCTGTACGCCGGTTATCGCGTACCGCCCTATTACGACTCGATGATCGCCAAGCTGATCGTCTACGGCACCAGCCGCGAGGGCTGCCTGCGCCGTCTGCGCCGCGCGCTGGAAGAGTTCGTGGTGGAAGGGCCGACCACCACCATCCCGCTCCACCAGGCGCTGCTCGACGATCCCGAGTTCCAGGCGGGCGACTATACCATCAAGTGGCTCGAAGAGTGGCTGGCGCGGCAGGACGTATGAACATACCGCTGACGAGCCGCTCACCCCGCCCGACCCGGTAGGCTATGTTCATCGGCCACTACGCCCCTGCCCTCGCCGCCGCGACGCTGCCGCGTGCGCCCAGGCTCGGGCCGCTGTTCATCGCTGCGCAGCTGATCGACATCGCCCTGTACCTGCTCGCGCTGGCGGGCGTAGAGCATTACGGCATCCAGCCCTGGTTCACGACGATGAGTCCGCTCGACCTCTACGACGTGCGCTGGACGCACAGCCTGCTCTGCGCGCTCGGCTGGGCGGCGGGGTTTGCGCTGGCGGTGCGGCTGGCGGGCGGGATCAACCGGACGGCGTGGATCGGCGCGGGCGTGGTCGTCGGCGCCTGGTTCCTCGACCTCCTCACCCACACGCCCGACCTGACGCTTGCGGGCGGCGCGCAACGGTTCGGGTTCGGGTTGTGGAACCATCCCTATATCGCCATGCCGCTGGAGCTGGGCATCACCGCGGCGGCGCTGACCCTCTACGCCAACCGCACCCACGCCCGCGATTGGCGCGGCAAGGTCGCGCTGATACTGCTGACGGCGGCGCTGCTCGGCTTCCAGCTTGCGGCCTGGCTCGGCCCCCGGCCGCACGAGGCGATCGATCCCGCCCCCGCCGCCACCTCTCTTAGCGCGCTCGCCGCCTACACGATCCTCACCGTCTTTGCCTGGTGGGTGGCAAGCACGCGCGCGCCTGCGTAATCGGTCTTGCCGCGCGGCGAGGCTGCTGGCACGTTACCGTCACATGACAAGGGAGCGGAGACGGTGAAGAAGATCGAGGCGATCATCAAGCCGTTCAAGCTCGACGAGGTCAAGGAAGCGCTGCACGAGATCGGCGTGTCCGGCATCACCGTGCTGGAGGCGCGCGGCTTCGGCCGGCAGAAGGGCCATACCGAGCTGTATCGCGGGGCCGAATATGTCGTCGACTTCCTGCCCAAGGTGAAGCTGGAAGTGGTGGTGGAGGACGCGCAGGCCGACCGCTGCGTCGAGGCGATCGCCGCCGCCGCGCAGACCGGCCGCATCGGCGACGGCAAGATCTTCGTCCTGCCGGTCGAGACCGCGCTGCGCATCCGCACCGGCGAGCGCGATGCTGACGCCCTTTGACGCCTGCGACGCGCGACCTTGCCGCTGCAGCGCAACATAGCTAACCCTTTCCCATCCTTCGAACCGGCATAGAGGCTTCCATGGCGAACGCGGCAAACGACATCCTGAAGCGCATCAAGGACGAGGAGATCGAGTGGATCGACCTGCGCTTCACCGATCCCAAGGGGAAGTGGCAGCACCTCACCATGGTCGCCTCGGTGATGGGCGAGGATGAGTGGGAAGACGGCCTGATGTTCGACGGCTCGTCGATCGAGGGCTGGAAGGCGATCAACGAGTCCGACATGGTGCTCAAGCCAGACTTGGACGCGGTCTATACCGACCCGTTCTCGGCGACGCCGATGCTGATCGTGTTCTGCGACATCGCCGATCCCGTCACCGGCGAGCTGTACGCCCGCGATCCGCGCTCGACCGCCAAGCGCGCCGAGGCGTACCTCAAGACCACCGGCATCGGCGACACCGTCTATGTCGGACCCGAGGCCGAGTTCTTCATGTTCGACGACGTCCGCTTCGACACGTCGTACAACCAGAGCTATTTCAAGATCGACGACATCGAGCTGCCGACCAACACCGGCCGCGAATATGAGGGCGGCAACCTCGCCCACCGTCCGCGCGCCAAGGGCGGCTATTTCCCGGTCGCGCCGGTCGACAGCGCCGTCGACATCCGCGGCGAGATGGTCTCGACCATGATCGAGATGGGCCTGCCCTGCGACAAGCACCACCACGAGGTCGCCGCCGCGCAGCATGAGCTGGGCCTGACCTTCGGCACCCTGACCACCACCGCCGACCGGATGCAGATCTACAAATACGTCGTCCACCAGGTGGCGCACGCCTATGGCAAGTCGGCGACGTTCATGCCCAAGCCGATCAAGGAGGATAACGGCTCGGGGATGCACACCCATTTCTCGATCTGGAACGGGTCGGAGCCGCTGTTCGCCGGCAACGGCTATGCCGGCTTGTCCGACATGTGCCTGTTCTTCATCGGCGGCGTCATCAAGCACGCCAAGGCGCTCAACGCCTTCACCAATCCCGCCACCAACAGCTACAAGCGGCTGGTGCCGGGCTATGAGGCACCGGTGCTGCTCGCCTATTCGGCGCGCAACCGCTCGGCATCGTGCCGCATCCCCTATGGCACCGGTGCCAAGGCGAAGCGGGTCGAGATCCGCTTTCCCGACGCAATGGCCAACCCGTATCTCTGCTACGCTGCGCTGATGATGGCGGGGCTCGACGGCATCCAGAACCGGCTCCATCCGGGTGAGGCGATGGACAAGAACCTCTATGACCTGCCGCCCGCCGAGCTGGCCGAAGTGCCGACGGTGTGTGCGTCCTTGCGCGAGGCGCTCGACGCGCTGACCGCGGACCATGAGTTCCTGCTCAAGGGCGAGGTGTTCAGCAAGGAGCAGATCGAATCCTATGTCGAGATCAAGTTCGCCGAGGTCGCCCGTTGGGAGATGACGCCGAGCCCGGTCGAGTTCGACATGTATTATTCGGTCTGATCGCCCGGCCCGTAACGAAACGGACGCAATAAGCTGTTGCGGGCGGGCTCATCGCTGTTAGCCTCGATGCGATTCGAGCGTCGAGCCTTCCGGGGCATCGAGCCAAGGGGCGGATGATCTGAACGGCTCAACCTGAGGGAGGGGCCGCCCGATGAAACTCGTCGTCGCCATCATCAAGCCGTTCAAGCTCGACGAGGTGCGCGAGGCGTTGAGCGGCGTCGGCGTCGCCGGCATGACCGTCACCGAGGTCAAGGGCTTCGGCCGTCAGAAGGGGCAGACCGAAATCTATCGCGGGGCGGAATACTCGACCAACATGGTGCCCAAGCTCAAGGTCGAGGTCGCGTGCAGCGCGGCGGTCTGCGCCCGTGTCGTCGAGGCGATCCAGCAGGCGGCGAACACCGGCTCGATCGGCGACGGCAAGATCTTCGTCCTCGGCATCGACCAGGCGGTGCGCATCCGCACCGGCGAAACCGACGAGACGGCGCTGTGAAGGAGGGCGGCATGAACCGGACGACCAGACTGGGCCTCGGTATCGCTGGGGTGGGCCTGGCGTTGCTCGCCGCGCACCCGGCGCTGGCGCAGACGCCGTCGGGGGCCGCGACCATTCCCAAGGCGACGGTCGACAAGGGCGACACCGCCTGGATGCTGGTCTCGACGCTGCTGGTGCTGATGATGTCGGTGCCGGGGCTGGCGCTGTTCTATGGCGGACTGGTCCGCGCCAAGAACATGCTCAGCGTGCTGACCCAGGTGCTGATGATCGTCTGCTTAGTGGCAGTGATCTGGGTGACGTGGGGCTATTCGGAGACGTTTACCGGGGGCCCAGGCGTTTTTGGGGCCTTCTTCGGTGGCCTGTCCAAGGCGTTGCTGATCGGTGTCGATGCCAACAAGACTGTCCCGACCTTTACGAACGGCGTCTACATTCCTGAGTACGCCTATATCTGCTTCCAGATGACCTTCGCCTGCATCACGCCGGCGCTGTACGTCGGCGCGATCGCCGAGCGGGTGCGGTTCTCGCCGCTGATGTTGTTCACCGCCTTGTGGGTTACGTTGGTCTATTTCCCAATCGCGCACATGGTCTGGTATTGGGGCGGCCCCGACGTGATGGCCAACGCCGCCGTCAAAGGCGGCGCGGTGCTCGATGCCGCCACCCAGGATGCAGGGTTCCTGTTCCAGAAGGGCGCGCTGGACTTCGCCGGCGGCACCGTCGTCCACATCAACGCCGGCATTACCGGGCTGGTGATGGCGATCCTGCTCGGCAAGCGCGCCGGCTTCCCGCGCGAACCGATGCCGCCGCACTCGCTGACCATGACGATGATCGGCGCGTCGCTGCTGTGGGTCGGCTGGTTTGGCTTCAACGCCGGCTCCAACCTGGAGGCCAACGGAGTGACCGCGGTCGCCTTCATCAATACCTTCGTCGCCACCGCCGCGGCGGGGCTGTCGTGGCTGCTGGTCGAGCAGATCGTGCGCGGCAAGCCGTCGCTGCTCGGCGCGGCGTCGGGCGTGGTCGCCGGGCTGGTCGCGGTGACGCCGGCGTCGGGCTATGCCGGGCCGATGGGCTCGGTGGTGCTGGGGCTGATCGTCTCGCCGATCTGCTTCTTTTTCGTCAGCACGGTGAAGACGCGGTTCGGCTATGACGACAGCCTCGACGTGTTCGGCGTCCATTGCGTCGGCGGCATCACCGGCGCGATCCTGACGGGCGTGCTCGATGCGCCGTATCTGGGCGGACAGGGCATCCCCGACTACACGACCAAGCCGGGGACGATGGTCGCGGGCACCTATGCGATGGGCGCGCAGGTCGTCACCCAGATCGAGGGCGTGCTGATCACCCTGCTCTGGTCAGGGATCGTGGCCGCCGTGCTGTTCGTCGCGATCGACAAGCTGTGGGGGATGCGCTCGAGCATCGACGATGAGCATGAGGGCCTCGACATTGCCGAGCATGGCGAGCGCGCTTACCATCCGTGATCGGACAAGAGAGGCCCATGATGGTGCCGTTGCTGATCGTCGTCGCGCTGCTGGCGTTCCTGTTCCTGCCGCTCGCGCTCAAGTCGTTCGGGATCAACCAGGAATATGAGCGCGGCGTCGTCTTCCGCCTTGGCCGGCTGGAGAAGACCAAGGGGCCGGGCTGGTTCTGGCTGATCCCGCTGGTCGAGCGGGTTGTGAAGGTCGACACGCGCACCATCACTCACGCGCTGGAAACGCAGGAGACGGTGACGCGCGACGGTGTCGCGATCAGGATCAACGCCGTCCTCTGGTATCGCGCCTTCGACGCCGCCGGGGTCGTCACCACCGTCGAGAACTGGCAGTCGGCGATCATCCAGGCGGCGGAGACGGCGATTCGCGACGCGGTCGGCCAGAGCGACCTCGATCAAATGCTGAAGGACCGCACGACGATCAACAAGCGGCTGTTCGACATCCTGACCACCACCTGCAATCGCTGGGGCGTCGAGTTCGATGCGGTCGAGATCAAGGACCTCGACATCCCGCCGCAGATGCAGCGCGCGATCGCGCGCGAGGCCGAGGCGATCCGCGAGAAGCGCGCTCGCATCATCAAGGCGGAAGGCGAGCAGGAGGCGGCGCGCACGCTTGCCGACGCCGCCGCGACGATCGGCACGACACCCGGCGCACTCGAACTGCGCCGGCTGCAGACGCTGGCCGAGATCGGCGTCGAGCATAACTCGACGATCATCGCCATGTTTCCAACCGAGCTGCTGGAGGCCGTCCGCCGCATCGCGCCGCCCGGCGGGTCCGATAGCACGAGCCGCTAACCATTCGGGTCAAAGACAGGCGACGCTGCCGCCTGCCGTATCAGCCGGCCGACTCTAGCTCCGCGATCGATTGCGGCTCGTGCATCGGGCAGCCGTTGAACCCGCGCCGGTAGCTGGTGGATTGCCTATAGGTGTCGTTGCGCGCGCGATTGATGCCGCCCAGCGGCTGGTGCGCCGCCACGCCGCGCCAGATGTTGAACGACAATGTGTTGTCCAGCCGGTCGCTCTCGCCATGCTCCCACGAGATCTGCGCCGGCACCGCCAGCATCGCGACGGTGCGGAACGGGCTTTCCTTTTCGTCCCACGGTTTGGTCGGATCCTCGATCGGCATGGCGTCGAGATTGGTGTTGAGCTGCACCCGCAATTCCCAGGTGCCGCCGCCCTCGACCAGCCCGCGCCGCACCTCCTCGCGCAGCGCATCCGGACGCCCGGCGGTGTCGACCACCTCCTTGGTGAAGCCGGTCAGCTCCGGCGACACCGGCACCAGCTGCCAGCGGGCGATATAGTCGCCGAAGCGATAGGGAGTTTGCGAGTAGTAGGTCTCGCCCAGCGGATGCACCTGCGGCGCACCACCCAGCTGCTGGATGGTCGGCGACTCGACGCCGACCGCGGTCAGCGCCGTGTTGGTCGCGTGCAGCAGCGTGGAGAGCACCTTCTTCGCCCCCATGCCGCGGTCGGTGGTCTTGGCGAGCAGCTTCAGGTTCTTGAGGAATGCGCTGGCGTCGGGCGCGGAGAATACCGGACCGTTGACCATGATGAAGTCCTGGCTGGTCTCGTCCTCCGATCCCGGCAGCCGCTCGCCTTCCACGCCCATGACCTTCAGCGCCAGCCCGCGCGGCAGGCCGATATCGTCGTCGAGGATGTCGCCGGCATTGGTCGAGATCCGCAGCACCGCATCAAAGCTGCCCGCCTGCGCGAAGATGCCCTGCGCCAGTTCGGGCGGCAGGTCGTCCTTGACCGTCAGCCTGCCCTTGGCGATCCCGTGCGCCTTGGCGTGGACCGCGCGCACGGCATGGTCATAGTCCTTCGACGTGGTGTCCTGGATCAGCTTGAACTGCTCTCGCAGCTGCCGGATCGTGTCGCCCTCGCCGGGCTCGACCTTCTCGACATCGGCGGAATAGCGGACGGGCTGGGACATGGAGCTTCTCCTGGCGTGACCACCGACCAAGCGTCCTTTTGACTAAAGCGTTCCGTCAGGCCGGCAATTCGCCCCCCGCCGGCCTGTCAAATACCGAGGGCGCGCACGATCGTCAGGAACAGCGCATACAGCAATCCGGCCAGCATGATCGCCGCCGGCAGGGTCAGCACCCAGGCGAGGATGATGTTGCGCACCGTTCCCCCCTGCAGCCCCGCGCCATCGGCCGCCATGGTGCCGGCGACGCCGCTCGACAGGATGTGGGTGGTCGAGACCGGCATCCCCTTGAACTGCGCCAGCAGGATCGTCGCGGCGGCGATCAACTCGGCCGAGGCACCCATGCCATAGGTCAGATGCTGCTTGCCGATCCGCTCGCCGACGGTGACGACGATCCGCTTCCAGCCGATCATCGTGCCGAGCCCCAGCGCCAGCGCGACCGTGACCTTGACCCAGGTCGGGATGTAGCGGGTGCCGTTCTCCAGCAGCTTCTGATACGCGACCACCGCCTTGTCGCCGCCACCCGGGAAGGTCGCCTTCGCCGCGTCCTCGTCTTTGGTCAGCAGGTGCGAGGCGTCATAGGCGAGATACATCTCGTTGCGCAGGTTGCGGGTGGCGGCGGCGGGGACCTGGCGGATCGAGCCATAGGCCTTGAGGTCGGCGCTGATCACCCCCGCCTCGGCGGCGAGCGCGGCATAGACTTGCGGCCGGTCGGCCTGCCGGCTGCGGATCGCCTGGCGCAGCACGCCCTCCGCCTCGCGCGCCGGCACCACCTCGCCGCCAGCCCTAGCGCGAAACGCGGTCTGCGCCTGCGCCGCCGCCTGCACGAACACCGGCGTCGAGCTGTCGGGCATGGTGCGGTTGAGCGCATAGGCGGTGGGGGCGACGCCGATCAGGATCAGCATGATCAGGCCCATGCCCTTCTGCCCGTCATTGCCGCCGTGCGCGAACGAGACGGCGGTGCAGGTGAAGACCAGCAGCGCACGGATGCCGCGCGGCGGCGGCGCGTCGCTCTTGGGCTCCTCGTACAGCGTCCGGTCGCGCACGATCCGCTTCATCGCCAGCAGCATCCCGCCCGCGCCGAGGAAGCCAATGACCGGGCTGACCAGCAACGCCAGCAGGACGCTGCCCGCCTGCCCCCATTCGACCCCCGACGCGCCGCCCGGACCTCCGGCGAGGAGCTGGTTGGCGAGGCCGACGCCCAGCACCGATCCGATCAGCGCATGGCTCGACGAGTTGGGCAGGCCGACATACCAGGTGCCCAGGTTCCAGATCACCGCCGCCAGCAGCAGCGCGAAGATCATCGCATAGCCCGCCGCCGAGCCGACGCCGAGGATCAGGTCGACCGGCAGCAGCGTCACGATCGAATAGGCCACCGCTCCCGTCGAGACCATGACGCCGATGAAGTTCCACGCGCCGGACCAGATCACCGCCGGCACCGGCTTCATCGCGTGAGTGTAGATCACCGTCGCCACCGCATTGGCGGTGTCGTGGAAGCCGTTGACGAACTCGAACCCCAGCGCGATCATCAGCGCCAGCCCGAGGAACAGGAACGCCCCGATCGCCAGCGGCTCGCCGACGTCGCGGGTGTCGAGCGCGATGTTGGTCGCGGCAAAGGCGATGCCCGCGATCAGCACCGCCACGAAAGTGGCCGCCGCGAGCGGGTGCACCCGATGATCGGCAACGCCGCGGCGCTCGCCGTCCTGGCGTAAGGCGATCGAGGCCATGGTCGAATCTCCGGTGGTCAGGCGTCAGATCGGGCCTGGACGTTACAAACGCAAGACAACAGTGGCTCGGCAGCGGCCACGCGACTTCAGCGCACGGTGAACATGACCCGATCGACCACCGCTCCGCCGGCATCGACCAGCCGCAACAGATGCACGCCGGGGATCGGCAGCACCAGCGGGTGCGCGTCGGCCGGGCCCAGGTCGCGGCGATCCAATAGCAGATGGTGCGCCGCCGCCGAGCCTACGACGCCGACCGAAAGCCGCTGACGCGCCGGCGGGATGTCGGGGTCGAGCGCATAGACGCTACCCGCGACCGGGTTGACGATATGCGGCCGGCGCGACTCAGCGGGGGCGGCGGCAACGAGCGACTGGCCGGTGCCCGCCAGGAAGACCTCGCGCCGCGGCTGCTCGGGGG
>NZ_CAHJXA010000080.1 GCF_903644135.1 Sphingomonas bacterium
CGGCCGCCAGCCTCGCGGCCAGCGTGCGTGCGGTCAGCCGCATCGTCGTTCCGGCCGCCGCGACGACGACCAGCCGGTTGCCGACCAGGTTGGCGCGCGTTCCCGCCGCCAGCAGGCCGCGGGCGTCGAGCCAGTCCATCCACTCCTCATCGGCGGAGGCGAACAGGTCGGCCCCTCCCCCCGCCGCTGCCTGCCGCGCCAGCACCGACGACGCTGCGAACGACAGCGCGGGGCGAGGGTGACCCGCCTTGGCCCAGGCATCGGCGGCGGCGTTCATCGACTCCTGCAGGCTGGCGGCGGCGAGGACGAGAGGGCGGTGGGGCTGGGCGGCGGCGGGTGAACACAGAAGAAGGACAAGAACGAGCGGGAGCCAATTCATCCTGCCACCCCGGCGGAGGGCGGGGCCCAGTTGGAAAGGTCGCAGTAACGAAGCGACTCGCCTTTTGATCAACGTCCCCCAACTGGGCCCCGGCCTTCGCCGGGGTGTTACCAGGGGGGTGTTACCGCGACCCACGCCCGACCCCCGCCACCGCCTGTACCCGGCCGGTACGCTGGAGCTTGCCCCAGCCGACCATGGGCCCGCGCAACGCCTGTGCGATCGCCTTGATCACGACGTAATACATGATCTGGCGATACCCCACCCGCTGCGGCACCAGCAGCCAGAGCAGCCGCCACTTCTCGCGCCGCTCCAGCGCGAACGCCACCGTCGCGGCGAGCAGGTCGATGGCGGTGAACACCAGCCAGAAGCCGAGCATGACGTAGATGTCGTGGCTGGTCTGCGCCCAGCCATGCGCCTGCACGTCGATATAGGTGACGAAGAAGCTGACGAGCAGCGCCAGGTCGATGATCGGCGAGATCGCGGCGAGCAGGATCTGGAACACGATCGCCTGCGGCAGGCCGATCCAGCCGAGCCCCGCCGGCCGGTTGCGCCCGATCGCGGCGCGGTGCTTCCACAGGCATTGCAGCGTGCCATAGGCCCAGCGGAAGCGCTGCTTGGCGAGGCCGCTCACCGTCTCCGGCGCTTCGGTCCAGGCGACGGCGTATTGATCATAGGTGATGCGCCAGCCGGCGCGCTGGATGGCGATGGTCAGGTCCTGGTCCTCGGCCAGCGTGTCGGCGGGATAGCCGCCGACCGAGGCGATCGCCGCCACCCGCCACGCGCCGACCGCGCCCGGCACGACGGTGATCGCGTTGAGCCGGCCGAGCGCACGCCGCTCCAGATTCTGCGCGGTGATGTATTCCAGTGCCTGCCAGCGAGTGATGAGGTTGACGCGGTTGCCGACCTTGGCGTTGCCCGCCACCGCACCGATCGCCGGGTCGTCGAACCAGCGCGCCAGCCGCGCGATCGTCGTCGGCGTGAACTGGGTGTCGGCGTCGAGCGCGACCACGATCGGCGCGCGCGCGATCTCCAGCCCGCGATTGAGCGCCTGCGCCTTGCCGCCATTCACCAGCGTCAGCAGACGCACGCGCGGCTCGTCGGCAAAGGCGCGGGCGACGATGGCGCTGGTCGCGTCCTTGGAGCCGTCGTCGATGACGATCACCTCGACCCTCACCTCGGTCGAGGCGAGGACGGTGCGCACCGCCCGCTCGATCACCCGCTCCTCGTTGAAGGCGGGGATCATCACCGTCACGAAACGCTCCGGGTCGATCGGCGGGAATATGGTATGATGCTCGCGCCGCGCCTGCCACAGCGCCAACGCCGACAATGTCACCGCGCGCAGGATGCCGACCGCGATCGCGACCAGGAACACATACTTCAGCGCGATGACGATGAAGCCCAGCACCATGAACAGTGCCAGGTCGATCTGCGCCGCGGCGCGGTCGCTCGACGAGATCGGCGGCATCGACTGTTCGCGGGTCAGGCCGGCAAGCTCGGACACCGGCACGAAGCTGTAGCCCAGCGCCTTCAGCCGATCGATGATGATCGGCAGCGCCGCGACCGTCTGGCTGCGGTCGCCGCCGGCGTCGTGAAGCAGGATGATGTTCTCGCTCTTCTCGGGGCTGTCGCTCTCGACCTCGCTGATCGTCGTGTTGACGATCTCGTCGACGCCGGGCCGCCGCCAGTCGCCCGGATCGACATGGAGACCCACCGAGATATAGCCCCGCCCCTGCGCGTTCGCGACCGGACCGATCTCGTCGGCGGTGCTCGGCTCGGCGTCGCCGAAATAGGGCGCGCGGAACAGCTTCAGCGTGCGGCCGGTAAACGCCTGGAACAGCCGCTGCGTCGTGTTCAGTTCGAAGCGCACCTGGCCCTGCGACACGGTGGCGAGGTTGGGATGGGTGTAGGTGTGGCTGCCGATCTCATGCCCCTCGGCGATCTCGCGCAACAGGATCGAGCGGAGCGTCAGCGCATTTTCGCCGATGACGAAGAAGGTGCCGGGCACATGCTCGCGCTTCAGGATGTCGAGGATCTGCGGCGTCCACTTGGCGTCCGGCCCGTCGTCGAAGGTCAGCGCCAGCTGCTTCGCCCGCGCGCCATAGCGTTCGAGCACATAGGGGCTCGGCATCCGGCGGAACTGGACGTCGGCGATGCTGCCGTCGGCGGCAGTCGCGATCGCCCGGACGCCGTCGGTCGGATCGGCCGCGATCTTCAGGATCTCGCCCGGCCCCTCGATGTCGACCGTGGTGCCGGCGGTGATGGTGGCGATCGCCGCGGGCGGCGGCAGCCGGCGATGATCGCGGCCGAAGATCGCCCAGACGCCCGGGTCCTCCGACCCCATCCGCCACAGCGCGATGCTGTTGACGCCGGCGTGCTGCAGGAAGGCGATCTGGTTGTACGCCGACGCGGCGTCGAGCAGCCAGATCTGGTGACGGGTCGCGCCGTCCTGATAGGCGAAGCTCATATTGCCGCTGGCCTTGTCCCAGGCGGGCCGGGTGCCGGACTCGCGGGCGTGCTGCCACGCTTCCTCGACGTCGAGCGGCTCACCGCCGCCGCCGTGCCAGTCATAGGCATAGGAGCCAAACGCGACGACCAGCTTGGCCGGCGGGATGCCGCGCGCCGAATCAGCGACCATGCGCGCGAACCAGCGCTGCGAGGCGATCGGGCCGGGCGCGCCGCCGCTTTCGTGCTCGTCATAGGCCATCAGGAAGACCTTGTCGGTCACCTGCGCGAACGCCTTCAGGTTCCAGTCCTCGTTGCCGACCGGCGCGGCGATCGCGACCACCCAGCCATGCGGCTTGAAGCGCGCCTGCGCGTCGGCGAGGAACGCCCGGTAATTGGGCAACGCAACGTCGGACAATTCCTCGAAGTCGAAGAACGCGCCACCGGCATGATTGGCGGCCAGGAAGCCCACCAGCTTGTCAAGGAACGCCCGCCGCGCCGTAACGTCGGCGAACAGCGCGGCCACGCCGGGCCCGTCCCAATTGCCGTTGAGCACGTTCTGCACCATCGGCACGATCACCGGCCGATGAACCGCGCGGTTGAGGATGCTGCGCCCGACGGGATCGCGGAACACGGTGATGCGATGCGTCGGCCCGGTGATCGACACCCAGCCGGGGATCAGCCAGTCGAGCTGCTCGACGTGCCGCTGCAGGCTCGCCCCGCTCGACTCGTCCCATGGCGTGTGAAAGGCGATGGCGAGTCCCGGATTGACACCGGCCCGCTGGCGCGAGCCGCCGCCGGGGCCGAACAGGCTGCGCGCATAATAGCCGATGTCGCGGCGGGTGCGGCGCAGGATCGCCGGGTCGTGCGGGGCCGGCAGCCCCTTCATAACCGGCCGGTCTGCCTGCACGTCGAGCAACGGTGCGGCTGGCACGACGCCGACCGAGGCGATGAACAGTGACACCGCCAGCACGATCAGCGCCACGAACGCCGCCACCGCCAGCCGGAAGCGCTGCCGCCGCCGGCCGCTGGCATCGTAGAAGATGGGGCGTTCGGCCATCGGCCATGCCATAGGCGGCAGCCGGGGCGCTTGCCAAGGCGGCACGATACACCCTCACACCGGACGCAATGCGCGAGAAGCCGCTTGGCATCGGATCGATCGTGGCTATCTGGTTCTTGCGCCACCCGAAAACAGGAACACCGCTCGTCGAACAGGTCGCCGCCCTGCCCTATCGTGTCGAAGCCGATGGCAGCGTCTGCGTCTTGCTGATCACCTCGCGCGAGACGCGGCGCTGGGTGATCCCGAAGGGCAACCCGATCGCCGGCCTAGCCCCGCACGAGGCGGCGGCGCAGGAGGCGTGGGAGGAGGCTGGACTGCGCGGCATCCCCTGTGCGGCACCGCTCGGCACGTTCCGCTACACCAAGCGGCGGCGGCGCGGCGCGATCGACGCGACGGTGACCCTGTTCCCGTTCAGCGTCGTCGAACAGCAGGACGACTGGCCCGAACGCCACCAGCGCCAGACGCGCTGGTTCACTTTGGCCGAGGCGGCGCGGGCGGTGAGTGAAACCGAACTGTCACATCTCATTGCTGGCTTTCGCGCGCCGCCTGCGCCATCTCCGCTCGCGTATCGGATGGTGCCGGCGATCCGGACGGGAATGGGGAGACGTTTCGCGATGCTAGGCTGGTTCCAGTCGCTGATGCCCAAACAGGGCCGCTTCTTTGATCAGTTCGAGGCCCATGCGGTGACGCTGGTGGCCGGTGCCGCCGCGCTCGCCCGCCTGCTCCACGCCGAGGGCGATCTGGACGACCAGATCGCCGAGATCGTGCGCCGCGAGCAGGAGGCGGACGACATCACCCGCGACGTGCTGCAGGACGTCCGCCGCGTATTCGTGACGCCGTTCGACCGCAGCGCGATCATCGCCCTGGTCGGCGTCATGGACGATGCCATCGACCAGATGAACGGCACCGCCAACTCGATCCGGCTATATGAGGTGACGCAGTTCGAGGCGGGGATGCGCGACATGAGCGGCATCATCGTCGAGGCGGCACGCCTGACCGCGGAGGCGATCCCGCTGCTCCGCTCACTGGCGGCGAACGCGCCGCGGCTGCACGAGCTGACCGCGCGCATCATCCAGATCGAGGGGCACGCCGACGAGATTCATGACGCAGGGCTGCGGGCGCTGTTCAAGATGCACGGCGAGCCCGGCGGCAACCCTATGGCGTTCATCATCGGCCGCGAGATCTACAGCCATCTCGAACGGGTGGTCGACAAGTTCGAGGATGTCGCCAACGAGATCCAGGGTCTCGTGATCGATCACGCCTGAGCGGCCTGGGGCACCAGCGATGATCTCCTTCACCCTGCTCGTCTGCCTGATCGGCGTGGCGTTGTTCTTCGACTTCCTCAACGGCCTGCACGACGCCGCCAACTCGATCGCGACGGTGGTGTCGACGCGGGTGCTCAAGCCCGAATATGCGGTGGTGTGGGCGGCGTTCTTCAACTTCGTCGCGTTCGCGGTGTTCGGGCTGCATGTCGCCGAGACGGTCGGCAAGGGCATCGTCGACGCGCAGATCATCGACGCGGCGGTGATCTTCGCCGCATTGGTGGGAGCGATCGTCTGGAACATCGCGACCTGGGTGCTGGGCATCCCGTCGTCGTCGAGCCATGCGCTGATCGGCGGGCTGCTGGGCGCGGGGCTGGCCAAGGTCGGGCTGAGCGCGGTGGTGTGGTCGGGCGTGATCAAGACGGTCGCGGCGATCTTCGTGTCACCCGCGATCGGCCTGGTGCTGGCGCTGACGCTGGTGCTCGTCGTCGCATGGAGCAGCCTGCGGCTTACCCCGCTGGCGGTCGACAAGCGCTATCGCAAGCTGCAGCTTGTCTCGGCGGCCGCCTATTCGCTCGGCCATGGCGGCAACGATGCGCAGAAGACGATGGGGATCATCACCGTCCTCCTCTATTCGCAGCACATGCTCAGCGGCAAGTTCGCGGTGCCGCTGTGGGTGGTGCTGGCCTGCCAGGCGGCGATGGCGCTCGGCACGCTGTCGGGCGGGTGGCGGATCGTCCATACCATGGGGTCGAAGATCACCCGGCTGACCCCCGCGCAGGGCTTCTGCGCGGAGACGGGCGGCGCGATCACGCTGTTCCTGGCCAATATCGGCGGCATCCCGGTGTCGTCCACGCACACCATCACCGGCGCGATCGTCGGCGTCGGTGCGAGCCGGCGGGTGTCGGCGGTGCGCTGGAACGTCGCGTCGAGCATTGTCGTCGCCTGGTTCGTCACCCTGCCCGCCGCCGGGCTGATCGCGGCGCTCGCCTTTTACGCGACGCGGCTGATCACGCGCTGATCGACGGGAACCAGCAGCGGCCGGCACCGGTTGGGACGGCAACTGATAAAAGGGTCGTCATCGATGTCACACATTCCCTCCTCCGCCATGCCGCACGCCAAGGCTCACGAGTCCGCGCCCGAACCTGCGCCCGCGATCCAGCAGGCCCCGTCTCAGCCCCGATCGAAGCCCTTCCCCTGGCTGGCGCTGGCGATCGGCGGCGCGCTGGCGGCGGGAACGGCGCTGACCGTGGCGTCGGTGCTGCGCAGGCCGGCAAAGCCAGCCAAGCGGAACACCAGCAAGCGCTCGACCGGGCCGCGCAAGCCCCGCGCCAAGAAGGCCGACGCCTAGACCAGGGGCTCAGCCGCGCAGTTCGGCGAGGCGGCGGTTGAACTGTTCCGCCAGCAGCAGCCGCCTGGCCTGCGCGGCCGGAGTGATCGCGCGAGCGGCGGCGCGCTGCTCCTCGCTGGCGCGGCGTGCATAATAACGAAGATCGGATTCCATTGCCCCGTCCCGACCGGCCGATGCCGCACTCGCGTGCGACTCGCGTTTGTTCAAGGAGTTGTGAGTAGCTGATCGAGATTAGCTTTCCATCCCAGCGCACGGGTTTTCCGACGAAGCGTTCCCGATCGGGGACGATGGGCGGCCGTCCTGCGGCAAGCTGGCAACACCGCGCGTTCGCGCCTATGTGCTGCCGCTCATGGCCACCGTCCTCCCCTCTCCGCCGCGCGTCGGCATGGTGTCGCTCGGCTGCCCCAAGAACCTGGTCGACAGCGAGCGCATCCTGACGCGGCTGCGCGCCGACGGCTATCGCATGTCGCCAGACTATGCCGGCGCGGACGTGGTGCTGGTCAACACCTGCGGCTTTCTCGACAGCGCCAAGGAGGAGAGCCTGGAGGCGATCGGCGAGGCGATCGCCGAGAATGGCCGCGTCATCGTCACGGGCTGTATGGGCAAGGAGGCGGAGGCGATCCGCGCCCGCTTCCCGCAGGTGCTCGCCGTCACCGGCGCGCACCAATATGAGCAGGTGGTCGAGGCCGTGCATGTCGCCGCGCCCGCCGCGCGGTCGCCGTACCTGGACCTCGTACCTGGGGGGGCGGTGGAAGACACCGACCTCAAGCTCACCCCGCGCCACTACAGCTACCTGAAGATCTCGGAGGGCTGCAATCACCGCTGCTCGTTCTGCATCATCCCGTCGCTGCGCGGCGATCTGGTCAGCCGCCGGCCCGACGCGATCCTGCGCGAGGCGGAGAAGCTGGTCGCGGCGGGGACGAAGGAGTTGCTGGTCATCAGCCAGGACACTTCGGCCTATGGCATCGACATCCGCGACGAACCGCGGCTGTGGAGAGGGGCGCAGGTGCGCCCGCACATGACCGACCTGGCGCGCGAACTCGGCCGCATCGCGCCATGGGTCAGGCTCCACTATGTCTATCCTTACCCGCATGTCGACGCGGTGATCCCGCTGATGGCCGAGGGGCTGGTGCTCCCCTATCTCGACATCCCGTTCCAGCATGCCGCTCCCGCCGTCCTCAAGCGGATGAAGCGGCCGGCGAACGACGCCAAGGTACTGGAGCGTATCCACGGCTGGCGGCGGGTCTGTCCGGACATCGCCATCCGCTCGACCTTTGTGGTCGGCTTTCCCGGCGAGACCGAGGCGGATTTCGAGTATCTGCTCGACTGGCTCGACGAGGCGCAGCTCGACCGCGTCGGTGCCTTCCGCTTCGAGCCGGTCGCGGGGGCGAGCGCCAATTTGCTGCCCGACCCGGTGCCCGAGGCGGTGAAGGAGGAGCGCTACGCCCGCCTGATGGCACGCACCGCGGCGATCAGCGCGGCGAAGCTGGCGGCGAAGGTCGGCCGTACCTTGCCGGTCATCATCGACGAGGTAGGCAAGGAAGGCGCGACCGGCCGCTCCGCCGCCGACGCGCCCGAGATCGACGGCGCGGTGTTCCTGCGCGACGCGGCGTATCTGGCGGTCGGCGACATCGTGCCGGTGGCGATCGAGGACGCCGACGAGCATGATCTGTACGGGGTGCCCGTCGAAACCGACTAGGCTGCCCTCACCTTCCGGCGCTATGCGCCTCCCTTCCTCTCCCACTGGAAGAGGTGAGGAGGCGCCACCGGCGGCGGGAAGGGTGAGGGTAGCGCTCGACGGACGCTACGGCTCATGGTTATGATCCTGCCATGATCCGTTCGTTTCTTGCCGCCGCCCTGCTCTTACCCTGTTCCGCCGCCGCACAGGACCTCACCCCCGCCGAGACCGCCAGGGTCGAGACCATCGTCACCGCCGCGCTGGCCAAGACCGGCACGCCCTCGGCATCGGTGGCGATCGTGCGCGGCGGCCGGCTGGTCTATGCCCAGGCCTGGGGCAAGGCGTCGGAGACGCTGCCCGCCACCGCCGCCCTGCCCTACCAGATCGCCTCCAACTCCAAGCAGTTCACCGCCGCCGCGATGCTGCTGCTCCAGCGCGACGGAAAGCTCAGCCTCGACGATCATGTGGTCAAGTACCTGCCCGGCATCACCGGAGGCGACCGCATCACCTTGCGCCAGCTGCTCAGCCACACCGCCGGGCTGCAGGATTACTGGCCGCAGGATTACGCGTTCGCGGCGATGGCCCGGCCGGTAACGCCGCAGGCGATCGTCGACCGCTGGGCCAGGAAGCCGCTCGACTTCGCGCCCGGCACCCAGTGGCAATATTCCAATACCGGCTATGTCGTCGCCGGGCTGATCGTCGAGAAGGTGGCGGGCGAGCCGCTGCTCGCATTCCTGCAACGCCGCATCATGACGCCGCTGGGCATCGCCGCGGTTGACCAGGACCTCGCGGTCGGGCCGCGCTATCCGGTCGGCTATCAGCGGTTCGCGCTCGGCCCGGTCCGGGTGGAGCGGCCGGCGGCACGCGGCTGGCTATTCGCCGCCGGGGAGCTGGCGATGAGCGCGCCCGACCTCGCCAAATGGGACATCGCGCGGATGAACCGCGCCCTGCTCGACCCCGCCGACTGGCGGGCGCAGGAGACGGAGGTGAAGCTCGCCGACGGCGGCGGCACCGGCTATGGCTTGGGCGTCGACCTCGGTAGCCGCGATGGCCACCGCTTCGTCGAGCATAATGGCGAGGCGGTCGGGTTCCTGACCGAAAACATCGTCTTCCCCGACGACAAGGTGGCGGTGGTCGTCTTCACCAATGCCGATTTCGGCGACGCCTATGCATCGATCGGGCGCGACGTGTCGCGGGTCGTGCTAGCGTCAAAGGCGATGACTGGCGAAGCGGCGATCACCGCCCAGGCGCGGCGGGTGTTCGACCAACTGCGCGCCGGCACGCTTGACCGGTCGGTCATGACGGCCAACTCCAACGACTATTTTACCGCCACGGCGCTGGGCGATTACCGCACGAGCCTCCGCGCGCTCGGCGAGCCGTCGAGCTTCGTCCTCGCCCATCCGGCGCGGCTGCGCGGCGGCTTCGTCAACCGGGTGTATAGCGTCACGTACCCCGACCGGACGCTCAGCATCGTCACCTATGCCGAACCCGGCGAGCGCGGCCGCTACGAACAGTTCCTCGTGCAGCCGGCCAACTGAGATGGACTTCGCGCCCCTCCTCACCGCCGACCGCGGCCAGCCCGCTCACCCGATCGAGGTAATCGCCCCC
>NZ_CAHJXA010000081.1 GCF_903644135.1 Sphingomonas bacterium
GAGGGCGGCAAGCGCCGGGCCGTCGCCGACCACGACCTTGCTGCCCGGCGTCGCCGCGCCGAGGAAGGCGTCGAGGTTCTTCTCCACCGCGACCCGCCCGACATACAGCTGCACCGGCCGCGGCAGCGCGGCGATGGCGGCGTCGGGCGCGCCATCCGGCGAGAACAGCGCCAGGTCGACGCCGCGCCCCCAGCGGCGCGCGTGCGGCACGCCATTGGCGGCGAGCGCCGCGCACAATCGCGGCGTTGAGGCGAGCACCGCCTGCGCCGGCGCGTGGAACCAGCGGATATAACGCCACACCCAGGCCGGATCGACGCCGATCCGCGCCTCGATATAGTCCGGAAAGTGGGTGTGGTAGGCGGTGGTGAACGGCAGGCCGCGGCTCAAGCACCAGCGCCGCGCGACGACGCACAGCGGCCCTTCGGTGACGAGGTGGACGGCATCGGGCGCGAACCGCTCGATCCGCCGGCCGAGCGCCGCCGGGGTCGCGAGCGCGAGGCGGATCTCCGGATAGCTCGGGCAGGGCAGCGAGCGGAAGCCGTCGGGGCCGATCACCGTCACCTGATGGCCCATCGCCTCCAGCTCGCGGCGGGTCGCCTGCAGGGTGCGGACGACGCCGTTGACCTGCGGCAGCCACGCGTCGGTGACGATCGCGATCCGCATCAGGCGACCAGGTCGAGCGGGGCGGGGGTCGTTCGCCCGCGCCTGGCGATCTCCTCGCCCCAGCGCAGCAGCTCCATCCGCCCGTCGTGATGCTCGACCAGCGCGGTGCAGCTTTCCACCCAGTCGCCGTCATTGTAATAGCTAATGCTGCCGATCGTGCGCATCTCGGCAGTGTGAATGTGGCCGCATACGACGCCATCGACGCCGCGCATCGTCGCCGCCTGGGCCACCACCTCCTCGAAGCCGGAGATGAAGGCGACCGCATTCTTGACCCGCGCCTTGGCGAATTGCGACAGCGACCAGTACGGCATCCCCAGCCGCCGCCGGACGCCGTTGGTCCAGCGGTTGACCACCATCAGCAGCGTATAGGCGGTGTCGCCGATATGGGCGAGCCAGCGGTGCGCCAGCGTGATCGCGTCGAACTCATCGCCGTGCAGCACCAGCAGCCGGCGGCCATCGGCGGTGACGTGCATCGCCTTGCGGCGGATGGCGATGCCGCCGAAGTTGAGCCCCGCGAACTGGCGAAAGACCTCGTCATGGTTGCCGGGAATATAGGTCACGCGGGTGCCACGCTTGGCCCGCTTGAGCAGGCGCCAGACGACGTCGTTATGGCCGGCCGGCCAGAAGAAGCGCTTCTTCAGCCGCCAGCCGTCGACGATGTCGCCGACCAGATAGAGCATGTCGCTGTCGACGTGATCGAGGAAGTCGATCAGCATCGCCGCCGCGCAGCCGCGGGTGCCGAGATGGACGTCGCTGATCCAGATCGTGCGGTAGCGCCGCCGCGACGGCTCGGCGGCGGCACCGGGGGCTTTGGAGCCCGTAAGGCGATGCAGGTTGGTTGGCATCGTCGCTCCCATCGGATGAGAGCGACATGACCGTGCCGTGTTACAGCGTCACGGCCGTTCCGTGACAGATCGATGGAAGCAGCGTTATTTCGGGTGCGCGGCCGCTTGCTCGACGGCCGTCGCCACCGTGCGAGCCCAATCTTCCCCAGCCGCGGTGGAGGTTGCTGCCAAAATCGGCGTGGCAGCCAGCGGCGCGGCGAGCACACGGGTGCCGTTCGGAACCTCGGTCAGGTCGACCGCCTGCGCGGCGCATTTGCCGACGTCGAACGCGTCCTGCATCTCGACCGGCTCCTGGAAGGCGAGGCGTTCAACCGGCGTCGCGGTGCCGGCGGACCAGGCGTCGAGCGCGTCCTCCGCACGGGTGCCGACGATGAAGCAGATCATCCGCGCCGCCAGATCGGCCGCCTTCGTCGCGGCAGAGGCGGCGGGGACTACCAGCACCTGGCGCTCCACCGCCACCACCGAGCCGGCGCGCAAGCCTCGCACCGGCAGCGTCGCCAATTCGGCTGCCGACAGGAAGGCGATGCGATCCTCGGCCGCGCGGCGCAGGTCCGCCAGCGTGTCGTAGCCATGAAACGCGACCGCCGCCGCCGGCTGAACCTGACCGGCGACCGCGCGGCAGACCTCGACCGCACGGCCGCGCCAGACGCCGTCTTCGCCCTGTTCGGCGATCCCCGGCCGCGTCACCGCCCCGCAAGTGAACGGCGCTGGCGCCGCCGCCAGCAGCAGCGCCGCCGCGATCACTTCACCACACCGTTATACTGCGGCAGGGTCGATGGCAGCGGGTTGAAGCCCGGCGGCGGCCCCGTCACGACGCCCTGCCGCACATCCTCCGGCACCATCCCGATCGCGCGGCACCCCTGCCCGCCATAATGCGGCAGCGCCGCCAGCACCGCCGCCGGGATCGTCGCATAGGAGCCGGGCAGCGCCGGCGCGGTCCCCGCCAGCCGAGCGGGATCGAACGCCGACAACAGGCTGTCGGTCACGGGCGAGTTGAGGTCACGCGGCCCCAGATACTTCTGATGGAAGCCGGGCGGTCCGAACCGGTTGAACGCCGGCGCATCGCCCGCCGCCAGCGCCGCCTTCTCATCGGGCAGGCTCGCCAGCGGCTGCAGGCCGAACACCTCCTCGATCGTCTGGATCACCGCATTGTGGTCGCCCTCGGCGTGCGACACCGTATGGACGCGCGCATAGGGCGAGATCACCAACAGCGGCACCCGCACGCCGCGCGACAGCGGCAGGCCGTCGGGACCATAGGACAGGATGCGCGGCGGCACATGGTCGTAGAAGCCGTCCGATTCATCATAGGTGATGACGATCGCGCTCTGTGCCCACAGCGCCGGGTCGGCGGCGATGGCGTTGATGACGCGCGCGTTCATCGCCTCGGTGATCTGGTGGTCGGCATAGCCGGGATGGTCGTCGTCGCCATCCTTGGCATCGCGGATCGCCTTGACGTCGGCGTCGGTCAGCGCGGCGGGATAGGCCCGGTTCTGGATCGGCACCTCCATCCCGGCGAGATTGCCGAGGCCGCCGCGAATATAGATGATGCCGCCCTCCGCAGGCAGCGTCCGCCCGGCGATGTCGGCGAAGAAGTCGCCCTCCCCGCGCAGCGACGCCCGGGTGGCGTCGTTGTCCGCCAGATAGCCGAAATATTGCGGCCCTTCATGGTGCGCGACGAAGTTGCGGTGGCTGGCGACGCCGGCGGGATCGGTCGGCTCATGGTCATAGCCGTTCTGATACCAGCGCCACGCGACCGGCACATGCCCGCTCGCCTCGATCGCCGGGATATCCTGCTGGATGTCGGCCTGGTTGGCGGCGGGATCACGGTCGCCGGCCAGCGTGCGGCGGATGTCGCGGCCCATCGCGTCGAGCGGCACCGTCGCGAAGGTGAGGTTGGTCGAGACGTTGTAGGGCTCGCTGCCGCGATGGCCGTAATGCTCGCTCGGCGCGGTCGGCTGGCGCGGCTCCGCGCCGCGGTCGAACTCGGAGCCCCAGAAGGGGTTGGGATCGCCGGTCATCGGCACGCCGGTGGTGGTGCCGGTGCCGGCATAATGGTCGCCGTTGACCGTTCCGCCGATCGGCCCGGTGAAGCCGGCGACGCCATGCTTGACCCATTGCGTCTCGCCCGCCTGCCCGGCCAGCATCGCGATCGCGTTGGGGGTCGAGGGCGTGTCCTCGGTCGCGAAGATGTTGTCGAACAGCGTGAAGCGGTTGGCGTAGCGCCAGAAGAACGGGATGGTGTCGCAATCGATGTGCGACATGACGAGGTTGGCGTACTGCCGCCCGCGCGCGATCTGCGCGGCGGTCTTTGCGGGACCGGACTTGCCGCCGAACTCGATTTGGGCGAAGCCGTCCATGCGAGGGGTGCCGTCGACGACATGGAGCTTGCGCGCGAGGCCGGTATGGCTGTGGTCGACGCTGTCCATCACCGTCGCGTTCTGCGCCGGGCCGAGGCGGAACGGCCGCGCCGTCACCGTATCGCCGCTGGCCTCGTCGACATAGGTCTGCGCGAAGCCGGGCGTGTGCGCGGCATCACGCCGCCCGCGCTCGTCGGCATAAACCCCGTCCGCGCCAGGGAAGCTGCCATATTCGTGATCGAACGATTCATTCTCGTTGAAGATGACGAACACGTACTTCACCCGCTTGCGCAGCATTGCGATCAGCGCGGCGCGGTCGGGCGCAGGATGCCTGGCGGGATCGACGAAGTAGCGTGCGACGTCGCGGTCGCGCGACGGCGGCTGCGCGGTCACCAGCGGCCGGTTGCGCTCGGCGGCATGGCCATCGGTGCAGGCAATCAGCGCCGTCCCGGCCAGCAGCCCTCGCAACCATCGGTATCGATCTGTTCTCATCGGGTGCCAACTAGCCTCGTTGCGTTACTTGACGGTGACGCTGGCAGGGCGAGACCGCCGCCGCAACCCTGTCTATTCTCGCCCTAGCGGCCCCGTTCATCCCCGCGTAAGGCGCGCGGGATGACGACCAAGACCGATGCGCCAAAGGCCTCGCCCACGATCGAGTCGCGCGACCAGCTGATCGCCAGCTTCGCGCGCGGTGAGAAGCCGGCGGCGGCGTGGCGGATCGGCACCGAGCATGAGAAGTTCGTCTACGCGCTGGGCGACCACCACGCGCCGTCCTATGACGAGCCGGGCGGCATCCGCGACCTGCTCGGCGAGCTGGAACAGCATGGCTGGCGACCGGTCGAGGAGACCACCGACGACGGCACTAACGTCATCGCCATGGCCGGCACCGACGGCAGCATCAGCCTGGAGCCCGCCGGCCAGTTCGAGCTGTCGGGTGCGCCGCTGGAGAACCTGCACCAGACCTGCGCCGAGACCGGCCGCCACCTTGATCAGGTCAAGGCGGCGGGCGAAAAGCTGGGCATCGGCTTTCTCGGCCTCGGCATGTGGCCCGACAAGACCCGTGCCGAGCTGCCGGTGATGCCCAAGGGCCGCTACGCGATCATGCGCGGTCACATGCCGCGGGTGGGGTCGCTCGGCCTCGACATGATGCTGCGCACCTGCACCATTCAGGTCAATCTCGACTATGCGTCCGAGGCCGACATGGCCAAGAAGTTCCGCGTCGGCCTGGCGCTGCAGCCGCTCGCCACCGCGCTGTTCGCCAACTCGCCGTTCACGGAAGGCAAGCCGAACGGGATGCTGTCGTTCCGCAGCCACATCTGGTCCGACACCGACCCGCACCGCACGGGGATGCTGCCCTTCGTGTTCGAGGACGGCTTCGGCTACGAGCGCTATGCCGACTATGCGCTCGATGTGCCGATGTACTTCGTCTATCGCGACGGCCGCTACATCGACGCCGCCGGGCTGAGCTTCCGCGACTTCCTGCGCGGCGAGTTGTCGGTGCTGCCGGGCGAGAAGCCGACGCTCGACGACTGGACCGATCACCTGTCGACCGCCTTTCCCGAGGTGCGGCTCAAGACATTCCTGGAAATGCGCGGTGCCGATGGCGGTCCGTGGAGCCGGATCTGCGCACTACCGGCACTGTGGGTCGGGTTGCTCTATGATGGCGGCGCGCTCGACGCGGCGTGGGATCTGGTGAAAGGCTGGTCGCTCGACGAGCGCCAGACGTTGCGTGACGCGGTGCCCCGGCTCGCGCTCGACGCACCGATCGCTGATGGCGGCCGGTTGCGCGACATCGCCGGCGAGGTGCTCGACATCGCCCATGCGGGGCTCGCCGCGCGGGCTCGCGGCAGCGGCGCGGGCGATGACGAGACCGGCTTCCTCGACCCGCTGCGCGAGATCGTCCGCACCGGCAAGGTGCCGGCGGAACGCCTGCTGGAGCGGTATCACGGCGTTTGGAACGGCGACGTGTCGAAGGTCTACGCCGAAGAGAGTTTCTAGCCCGCCCGCCCGAGCATCCAGCCGAACAGCCGCGGCACCGGCGCGTTCGCGCTCGCCCACTCGCTGTAGGCGCGATAGGCCGGGTCCTCGCCCAAATGCCGCTCCTCGGTTCGCGCGCGCCAGTAATAGATGCCGCTGACCGCCGCCATCAGCACCATCGCCCGCGCCGCATCGCCCCAGCCGCCGACCGACAGCATCGGCAGCGTCGCCAGCCACCAGTAGAGGTTCTTGGCAAGATAGGCCGGGTGCCGCGACAGCCGGTACGGCCCATGGGTCAGGATGCCGCGATGCGTGAGGTTGGAGAAGCGGAACCCGAACGCCACCGTCGCCGAGGCGTAGATCGCGGTCAGCCCGACCAGCATCGCCGCCCATAGCGCCAGCACCAGCGGGTGACCGCCGAGCCAGATCGTCCAGCCGTCGCTGCCCCGCGTGGCGATCGAATAATCGAGCGGACCGCCGCGATCCATCAGCACGCTCGGCGGGTAGCAGATCAGCGCCGCCGTCCACGCCGCCGCGAATGGATTGGCCGAGCGGATGTGCGAATCCAGCGGCCGCAGCGTCAGGATATAGCCGGCGGTCGCGAACAGGCAGTCGACCGCAAACAGCAGCCCGATCAGCCACAGCGCCACCGCGACGGGATCGCCCGCCAACAGCTGGCCATGCTCGCGCACGGTCGCGCCGAACCCCGGCGGCACCACCGCCAGCATGAAGGCGAGGAAGAAGCCCTTCACCGCCCAGCTGCGCCAGTGATTGTGCATCGCCGCCCGGTCGATCGGCTCGCCCAGGCTCAGCAGCCACGCGCCGAATGCATAGGCTCCGTCGCGCGGCACCAGCAGATGCCGGTCGAGCCATAAGGTATATGGCACCGAGGCGACGACCAGCACCGGCAGCGCCCAGCCCAGGCACCACATCGCGAACGGATAGCCGCCGACGCTCCAGTCCCAATAGAAGCGCTCGGTCGCATAGACCGCCGCAATCGCCGCCCAGGTCGCCCACAGCCCGACCAGCTTGACCGCCGCGGTCGGCAGTACCTCGCGCCAGGGCCGCGCCACATCCCAGTCGAGCCCGGTCGAGGCGCGGCGGTGCACCTTGTCGACCAGCACCGCCCAGCCCACCATCGGCACCGCGCACGCCGCCACGCCGATCAGCGCCGCATAGGGGCCGTCCAGCCCCAACCGGCACGCGACCGCGATCCATCCCGCCAGCCCCGCCAGCCCGACCCACCCGGTCGCCGCTCCGACGGCGGAAGCCGGCCGGGCCGGGGCGGTGGCGCGGGTCGCGAGCGTGCGATCGTGGAACATGCGCGGGCGTTAGCGCGACAATGGTAAGCATCGCGTGAAGCACGCCCGCTTGCGCCGCCGCGCCCCGATGCGCTACGCCGCTGCTGCACATCGCGGGTGTAGCTCAATGGTAGAGCAGAAGCCTTCCAAGCTTATGACGAGGGTTCGATTCCCTTCACCCGCTCCCGCTCGGCCGGTCCGCGGCAAGGCCCAATGGCGTCAGCGGATCGCCGATCAGCCCGCTCACCATCTGCGCCAGGATGCGCTTCGCCGGCCAGCGGTTGGCGAGCGGCCCGACCAGCCGGTCGCGGACGAGCGGCAGCAGCCGGCCGTCCGATTGGTAGACCGGCGTGAACAGCGCGCTCGCCGCCTGGTATAGCCGGACGTGGCGGGAGCGCAGCTGGCTGAACCGACCCAGCGCCGCTGCCACATCTTCCGTACGACGCAACGCGATCGCCAGTGCATAGGCGTCGAGCAGCGCCATATTGGCTCCCTGGCCAAGCTGCGGGCTGGCCGAGTGCCACGCGTCGCCGAGATGGACCAGGGCCGGCTCGACCGGCTTAGTCAGGGTGCGATGGGCATAGCGGGCGAAGGTCAGCTGCTCGGCCGCGCCAATCTGATCGAGCAGCGGCCGGGTCGCCGGCCACAGGTCGAGAACCTGCGCCTTCCAGGCGTCCAGCCCTCCCGCCCGCCAGTGTTCCAGCCGATCCGCGCGCAGCGACCAGAAGAAGGCCGCCTGTGCCGGCCGGTCCTGCCGCGGCCGGCCAAGCGGCAGGACGCCTGCCATTACGCTCGCCCGGCGGTAACGCTGTTCCAGCGCGGCTCCGCTGAACGATCCGTCGGCAGGCCAGTCCAGGCTGGCCCATAGCGCACCATAGGCGAGCGGGCGGCCGGTCGGCGGCGCAAGCGGCGAGCGCGTGCCGAGCGCGTCGACGACGAGGTCGAACGGCCCGTCGCTGCTCCCGTCCGCGAACCGCAATCGTCGGCTCGCGCCCTCTGCATCACTGGTCGTCACCGTGCGGCCGGTCTCGATCGGCACGGCCGCGGCACGTACCGCCTGGTAGAGGATGTCGAACAGCGCCGCACGGTGGGTACCGAGGCCGACACCCTCCCCCGCCAGCGCAGCGTAGCGCACGTCCAGCACCGTGCGACCGCCGGCCTGGCCGAACAGCCGCTCGATCCGCGCGCTGCGGCCGGCAAGCTCCTCCTTGAGCCCGAGTTCGCGCAGCACCGCCTGCCCGGTCGGCTGGATCATCAGCCCCGACCCGATCGGCTGCGGTTCGGCGAAGCGCTCGAACAGCCGCACGCGATGGCCGTCGCGCCGCAGCAGCAGCGCAGCGGCGAGACCGCCCGGTCCGCAACCCGCCACCGCGATATGGAGCGCCACCATGAATTGGGATTTAGCGTCGGCTGCCTGCTCCGCCAATCCGCAGCGGATCGCTGAACGATGATTGCCTCTGCCGGCCGGCCACGCCAGGATCGCCAGGTGACGGACGGCCCCCCTACCATCGCGGCAACGGGCGCGCGGGCGCGTCAGCGAGAGGAACGCCGCCAGCGCCTGATCGCCGCCGCGCGGACGCTGCTCGCCGAGGGCGGTGCGAGCGGCTTCTCGATGGCGACGCTCGCGCAGCGCGCGAACCTCAGCCTTGCCACGCCATACAATCTGTTCGGCTCAAAGGCGGCGATCCTGCACGCGGTCGTCGCGGCCGAGTTTGCCGGCCTGTACCGCGCCGTCGGCACGGCCGACCCGCGCGATCCGGCGCGGCTGACCCTGGAGGTCGCAGGCCGGATCGGGCAGGTGGTGGCGCGCAAGCCCGCTTTCTATCGCGGCCTGTCGCACTCGCTGTCGGTGCTCGGGCCGGAGGAGCTGCGCGGGCTGATGGTCCCGCTCGGCGAGACCATGCTGACGCCGCTGGCGCAGGCGATGGCGGCGGCGGGGATGATCCGCGCGGCGCTGCCGGCCGAGGTGCTGGGCGTGCAGTTCGCCTTTGCGGTGGAGGCGGTGTTCCTGCACTGGGCGGCGCTCGACTGGTCGGGGCCGCGGCTGACCGCCGAGCTGTCGCTGAGCATGGGCCTGACGCTGCTCGGCGCGCTGACCGAACCGCCCCGCCCCGCCTTTGCCGCCGCGCTAGACACGGTGACCGCCCAGCTGATCGCGATGCGCGCCGCCTGACGTCAGAGGTGCCAGGCGATGCGCGCCAGCCGCTCCTTGTGATAATAATCGTCGCCCAGCGTCTCTCCCGCAACGCGCGCGCGCTTGAAGAACAGGCCGATGTCGAGATCGTCGGTGACGCCGATGCCGCCATGCATCTGCACCGCCTCGCTCATCACGTCGCGCGCGGTTCTGGTCGTCACCGCCTTGGCGAGGCTGGCGAGCGCGCTGGCGGCGGGATCGCCCGCGTCGAGCGCGCGCAGCGCCTTCAGCACGACGCCGCGCGCCAGATCGAGCGCGATGTACAGGCGCGCGG
>NZ_CAHJXA010000082.1 GCF_903644135.1 Sphingomonas bacterium
GCCACATCCCCGGCTCGGTCAGCCTGCCCTACACCCGCCTGTTCCAGCCGGACGGCCGCTGGAAGCGCGGCGAGGCGCTCGCCGCCGCGTTTCGCGAGGCCGGCGTCGATCCAGACCAGTCCTTCGTCGCGACCTGCGGCTCGGGCGTGACCGCTGCGGTGCTGGCGTTCGGCGCGCATCTGCTCGGCACGCCGGCGGCGATCTACGACGGCAGCTGGTCCGAATGGGGTGCCGATCCGGCGACGCCCAAGGCGCTGGGGCCGGCATGACCGGCGACGACGACTATCAGGGCGACGGCACCCGCGTCGTCAATGCCGGCCGCCGCCGCGAGTGGACGCAGGGCATCGTCAACACGCCGGTCTGGCGTGCCTCGACCATCCTCTACGACGACGTCGCCCACCTGCGCGACAGCGGCGGGCGCGACACCCACCACCGGCTATTCTACGGCCGCCGCGGCACGCCGACGCAATGGACGCTGGCCGACGCGCTGACCCAGCTGGAGCCGGGGGCGGAAGCGACCTTCCTCTACCCGTCCGGCGTCGCGGCAATCGCCGCTGCCCTGCTGTCGGTGCTGTCGCCCGGCGACGAGCTGCTGCTGGTCGACAGCGCCTATGACCCGACCCGCAATCTCGCGGCGGGGCTGCTGAAGCGGCTCGGTATCACGACGCGGCTGTACGACCCGCTGATCGGGGCCGGCATCGCCGACCTGATCGGCGAGCACACCCGCGCCATCTTTCTCGAGTCGCCCGGCAGCCTCAGCTTCGAGGTGCAGGATATTCCGGCGATCGTCGCCGTCGCCAAGGCGCGCGGGTTGACCACAATCCTCGACAACACCTGGGCGACGCCGCTGCTGTTCCCGGCGATCGCGCGCGGCATCGACCTCAGCATGATGGCCTGCACCAAGTACGTCGTCGGCCATTCCGACGCGATGCTCGGCTCGGTGACCGCCGCGCCGTCGCATTGGAAGGCGCTCCGCGACACCAGCTTCCAGCTTGGCCAGGTCGCCAGCCCCGACGATGCCTGGCTCGGCAGCCGCGGCCTGCGCACCATGGCGGTGCGGCTGAAGCAGCATGGCGAGAGCGCGCTGCGCATCGCACAATGGCTGGCGGCGCAGGCCGGCGTCGGGCTGGTGCTGCACCCCGCGCTACCCGGCTGCCCCGGCCACGCGCTGTTCGCGCGCGACTTCAAGGGCGCGGCGGGGCTGTTCGCGATTGCGCTGGACGGCGGCGACGAGGCGAGCCGCGCCGCCTTCATCGATCGCCTCGACCTGTTCGGCATCGGCTATAGCTGGGGCGGGTTCGAGAGCCTGGCGATCCCGATCGACCCCAACGATCACCGCAGCGTCGGCCGCCGCGACTATTCCGGCCCGCTGGTGCGGCTGCAGATCGGGCTGGAGGACGCCGACGACCTGATCGCCGACCTCGACCGCGGGCTGGCGGCGTTCCGGGCGGCCAAGGGGTAGACGCCCGGCCGGACGCTAGTTCGCCGTCGCGCGTGCGTCGCGGCCGTCGCCCTGCGGCGCGGCGACGATGTCGCGGGTGGTCGCGCCCTTGTTGACCACCGTCGTCTTGGGGTCACCGACGTTGGAGCGCACGCCGGCATCGCCCGCCTCGCTGCCGCCCGCCTCGGCGACGATCGCCGTCTCCGAACCGCTGCGCGGAGCGGTGCCGCCGAACAGCGCGTCGAGCGTCTGGGCGTTGCTAGCGGTGTC
Organism: Sphingomonas bacterium; assembly: GCF_903644135.1. GTDB lineage: Bacteria > Pseudomonadota > Alphaproteobacteria > Sphingomonadales > Sphingomonadaceae > Sphingomonas. Next base: position 1,712 of record NZ_CAHJXA010000082.1, read on the forward strand.
CTGCGGCCGCACCTCGCCGGGCCGCGGCGGGGCCAGCGAGAAGTCGGGCGGGATCACCAGCGGGGCCTGCCGCGCCACCGCGAACTCATCGGGCCGGGCGCGGTCATAGCCGCGATGGCCGCAGCCGGCGAGGAGGGCGGCACCGAGCCCGATAGCGAGGAAGACCGACTTACGCATGACTATTCTCCGTAGCACGGGGAGGCTTGTCGCGCATCAGCAGCGCGCGGACAAGCAGGAGGATGACGCCGATCGAGATCGCCGCGTCAGCCAGGTTGAAGACGAGGAAAGGCCGCCACTCGCCCAAGTGAAAATCGGCATAGTCGACCACATAGCCCAGCCGCACCCGATCGAGGATATTGCCGATCGCGCCACCCAGGATCAGCCCGAGCGCAGCCTGGTCGATCCGGTTGCGCTCGCGCGCCATCCACACCGCGACAGCGACCGCGATCGCACCGGTCAGCGCGATGAGAAACAGCCGAGCGCCGTGGCTGTCCGCCTGAAACAGCCCCAGCGACACGCCATGATTGGCGACCAGGCGCAGGTTGAAGAAGCCGGTGATCCGGTACGGAGGGGTGAACTCGTCGAGCGCGATGCCCCGCGTCACGCCGAGCTTGGCAAGCTGGTCGAGCACGAACAGCAGCGCCGCGGCGGCCAGCCCGACGATCGGCACCCTACGCATCGGCCGTCACCTCGCCGACCACCGCCGCACAGCGGCCGCACAGCGCGCCGTCGACCGTCACGTCGGGCAGATGCCGCCAGCATCGGCCGCATTTGTGCCGCCCGGTGCGAGTCACCGCGATGCCGTCGCCCTGCGTCACGTCGGCGACGATGAACGCCTCCGCCAGCGCTTCGGCGGTCAACGGCATCGCCGGCACCGTCACCTCCGCTTCCAGGCTGGAGCGTACCGTCTTCTCGCGGCGCAGCGGCTCGATCGCCTCGGTCACCCTGACCCTGAGCGCGCGCACCTTCTCCCACCGCTCGGCCAGTGCCGGGTCGGGATCGTGCAACGGCAGCTCGGGCCATTCGAGCAGGTGGACCGAGCCGTCGTCGCTTGGGAAGCGTGCCTGCCACACCTCCTCGGCGGTGAAGACCAGCACCGGTGCGGCATAGCGGACCAGCGCATGGAACAGCGTGTCGAGGACGCTGCGATAGCCTCGCCGCTTGGCATCTTCAGGCGCGTCGCAATAAAGCGAGTCCTTGCGGATATCGAAGAAGAACGCCGACAGCTCGTCCTGCGCGAAATCGGTGAGGAGGCGCAGGTAACGGTTGAACTCGTAACCCTCGACCGCCTGCCGCAACTCGGTATCGAGCATCGCCAGCCGGTGGAGGATGTAGCGTTCCAGCTCGGGCATCGCCGCCGGCTCGACCCGCTCGGCTTCGTCCCAGCCGTCCAGCGCACCGAGCAGGTAGCGGAAGGTGTTGCGCAGCTTGCGGTACGCGTCGCTGGCGGTGGCGAGCACTTCCTTGCCGATACGCACGTCGTCGAAATAGTCGGTCGACGCCACCCACAGCCGCAGGATGTCCGCCCCCGATTCGCCGATGATCTTGAGCGGATCGACGACGTTGCCGATCGATTTCGACATCTTGCGCCCCTTGTCGTCGAGCGCGAAGCCGTGCGTCAGCACCGCGTCGTAGGGCGCACGGCCGCGCGTGCCGCACGCCTCCAGCAGCGACGACTGGAACCAGCCGCGATGCTGGTCGGAACCCTCGACATAGAGGTCGGCGCGCGTGCCTTCGCCGTACCGCGCCTCGACGACGAACGCGTGGGTCGATCCGGAGTCGAACCAGACGTCAAGGATGTCGTTGACCGGCTCGTAGTCTGCGAGGGCGTGATCCTCGCCGAGCAGCGCCTGGTGGTCGGCGGTGAACCACGCGTCCGCGCCGCCCTCGCGAAAGGCGGCGACGATCCTTTCGTTGACCGCGCGGTCGGCGAGGTACTCGCCGCTCAAACGGTTCACGTAGAGCGCGATCGGCACCCCCCAGGCGCGCTGGCGGCTGATCACCCAGTCGGGCCGCCCCTCGACCATCGCCCGGATGCGGTTGGCGGAGCGCGCCGGCACCCACCGCGTCGCCTCGATCGCGTCGAGCGCGGTGCCGCGCAGCGTTGTGCCGTAATCGCCGACCTCTCCGCCCTCGTCCTTGTCCATCGGGATGAACCATTGCGGCGTCGCGCGCTGGATCACCTTGGCCTTGGAGCGCCATGAGTGGGGGTAGCTGTGGCGGAAATCGTCCGACGCCGCGACAAGCGCACCCGCCGCGCGCAGGTCCGCGCAGATCGGGCCGTCGGCAGCAACGAACTTCTTGTTGATGACGCTGCCCTGCCCGCCCAGCCACGGCCAGTCGGCGCGGTACATGCCGGCGCCGTCGACCGCGAAGACGGGATCGATGCCGTATTGCTTGCACAGCAGGAAATCGTCCTCGCCATGGTCGGGTGCCATGTGGACGAGTCCGGTGCCGGCGTCGGTGGTGACGAAGTCGCCGGGGAGCATCGAGCGTGGCTTGGCGAAGAAGCCGCCGAGGTGGTGCATCGGGTGGCGGACGATGGCACCGGCGAGTTGATTCCCCATTGGTCCGCCATGGACCAAGATTTTACCAGCACCGACACGCTCGTAGAAGTGTTCGATCCGCTCTTCTGCGACCAAGTAGGTCACGTCATCCCACTCGAGCAGCGTATATTCAATGTTAGGCCCATAACTAAGCGCCTGGTTTACAGGGATCGTCCAAGGCGTTGTCGTCCAGATAAGCGCTTTTACAATGCGGCCTTCTGCCAACATCTTCTGAATAACAGGACAGTCCGGTGCCTCTATGATCTCGAACGCGACGTCGATCTGGGTCGACACCACATCCTCATACTCGACCTCGGCCTCGGCCAGCGCGGTCTTCTCCACCGGCGACCACATCACCGGCTTGGCCCCGCGATACAGCTGGCCGCCTTCCGCGAACTTCAGCAGCTCGCCGACGATCGTCGCCTCGGCGTCGTACTTCATCGTCAGATACGGGTCGTCCCAGTCGCCCATCACGCCCAGCCGCTCGAACTCCTCGCGCTGCACCGCCACCCATTTGTCGGCATAGGCGCGGCATTCGGCTCGGAACTGGGCGACCGGCACGTCGTCCTTCGACAGCTTCCTGGCGCGATACGCCTCCTCGACCTTCCACTCGATCGGCAGGCCGTGGCAGTCCCAGCCGGGCACGTAGGGCGCATCCTTGCCGAGCAGGGTCTGGCTGCGGACGATGATGTCCTTCAGCACCTTGTTCATCGCATGGCCCATGTGGATGTCGCCATTGGCGTAGGGCGGGCCGTCATGGAGGATGAATCGCTCCCGCCCCGCCCGCTGCTCGCGCAGCTTGGCGTACAGGCCTTGTCGAGCCCAGCGCGCCAGGATCGCCGGCTCCTTGGCGGCGAGACCCGCCTTCATCGGGAAGTCGGTCTTCGGCAGGAAGACGGTGTCGCGCCAGTCGCGCTGAGGGTCGGGAACGTCGGCCATGGATGAGGCGCGCTTAGCGTGTCGGGGCGCGCCCGTCACCCCGCCAGGATCGCCCGCACCCGCGCGCAATCGGCGTCCATCTGCGCCGTCAGCGCCGCCAGATCGTCGAACTTCGCCTCCGGGCGGAGATACTCGACCAGCTCGACCTCGATCTCCTGCCCGTACAGGTCGCCGGCAAAGTCAAAGAAGTGCGGCTCCAGCAACTCCTTGGGCGGGGTGAAGCTCGGCCGGATACCCAGGTTCGCCGCACCGGCCAGCACGCGCCCGTCCGCCAGCCGCCCACGCACCGCATAGATGCCATAGGCCGGACGCAGATAGCCGGCGAGATCGAGGTTGGCGGTGGGATAGCCGATCGTCCGCCCGACCTTGTCGCCATGCTGCACGACCCTGCGGATCGCGAACGGACGGGTCAGCAGCCGCGTCGCGACGGCGGTGTCGCCCGCGCGCAGCGCCGCGCGGATGCGGCTGGAGGAGACCGGCTCGCCATCGAGCGCCACCGGTGCCACCGCCTGCGCCGCGAAGCCGAGCTGCTCGCCCAGCGCTGCCATCACCTCCGCATTGCCGCTCCGTGCGCGGCCGAAGGTGAAGTCGGCTCCGGTCACCACCCCCGCCGCCGCCAGCGCGCCAACCAGACGGGCGGCGACGAACTCATCAGCCGCCAGCGCCGCCAGCGCCGCCTCGAAGCGGAACACCACCATCGCATCCGCGCCGGCGGCGGCGAACAGGTCCTGCTTCTGGTCGAGCGTGGTCAGCTCGAACGGCGGCGCGTCGGGCCGGAAATAGCGCACCGGATGGGGATCGAAGGTCGCGACCAGCGCCGGCCGTCCCTCGGCGCGCGCACGCGCCACCGCCGCCCCGACCACCGCCTGATGCCCGAAGTGGAAACCGTCGAAATTGCCGAGCGCGACGATGCCGCCGGCGAGGTGCGGCGGCACGGTCGAGCCGCCGTCCAGCCGCTCCATGCGGCGGCCTATACGGACGCGCTCACGCGCGCACCAGCGTCACGAAACTGTACGCCGGCCGACCGTCCTCGGCAGGGTGCTCCTCGCGCGCGACCTGCCGCCAGCCATCGGTGAAAGCGGGCACGCTGGGGCCGGCCGCGGGGGAGCAATGCACCTCCGTCAGTTCGACGCGGCTCGCCCGGTCGCGGTACAGCGCGAAGATCTCCGCGCCGCCGATCACCGCGACCTCGGCGACGTCGCCCGCCAGCGCCAGCGCGGCATCGGGATCGCGCACCACCTCGACGCCGTCGCGCGTCCAGTTAGGATCGCGGGTCAGGACGATGTTGCGCCGGCCCGGCAGCGGCCCCGGGAAGCTGTCCTGCGTCACCCGGCCCATGACGATCGGCTTACCCATCGTCATCGCCTTGAACCGCTTGAAGTCGGCCGGGATGTGCCAGGGCAACGCGCCCTCGACGCCGATCACGCCATTGTCGGCACGGGCGAGGTAGAAGACGATGGCGGGCGTGCGATCAGGCAGGCGTGTGGTCCTTGACCCATTGCTTCGGGTCCTTGTCGACCGGTGTCACCCCGGTCAGGTGATCCGCCTCGAACGCGGCGAAGCGGATGCCGAGCGCATGGCGCTCCGCGACGCTGGCGTGCTGGCGGAAGTCGGTCAGGCCCTGCCGCTCCTCCTCGCCCATATGCTTGCTGTTCGCCTGGTTGCACTGACCGATCGCCGCGAACCAGGCGTCGCTGCCGACAGCCTCCTTGTCTACCGCGGTGGCGGTGTCGCGGATCTCGTTATGGTCCTCGATCGCGTCCTCGGTCTCGTCGGCGGCGCTGTCGGCGTCGTTGGCACCGGTGCCGATCGCCATCAGCCGCGGGTAGAAGAACCGCTCCTCCGCCTCGGCATGGGCGTCGAGCAGGCCGCGCAGCCGGTTCCAGATCGAGCCGAGCGCGGCCTTGTCGCTCGAGTCGATCTCCTCGATCAGCGAGAAGAGTTTCCGCTGCTCGGCATGTTCGTCGAGGATCAGCTGGGTGATGTCCATGGCAATCGGCTCCTGTCGACGGTCTAACGCTTGACCGCCGATTGGGCTGCGGCGAGCCGTGCGATCGGGACGCGATAGGGGGAGGCGCTGACGTAATCGAGGCCGACGTGCGCGCAGAAGGCGATGCTCGCCGGGTCGCCGCCATGTTCGCCGCAGATGCCCAGCTTGATGGCGGGCCGCGTCGCCCGGCCGCGCTCGACCGCGAGGCTGACCAGCTCGCCGACGCCTTCGATGTCCAGGCTGACGAACGGGTCCTTGGCGTAGATGCCCTGCTCCACGTATGCGCCCAGGAACCGGCCGGCATCGTCGCGGCTGACCCCCAGCGTCGTCTGGGTGAGGTCGTTGGTGCCGAACGAGAAGAACTCGGCCGCTCCGGCGATGTCGCCGGCGCGCAGCGCGGCACGGGGCAGCTCGATCATCGTGCCGACCAGATACTCCACACTCTTGCCGCGCTCGGCGAACACGTCGGTGGCGGCCTGGTCGACCACCGCCTTCATCAGGTCGAGCTCGCGCCGGGTCGTCACCAGCGGGATCATGATCTCCGGCACCGGCGCGTCCCCCCGCTCGGCGACGTCGAGCGCCGCCTCGAAGATCGCGCGCGCCTGCATCTCGTAGATCTCGGGATAGGTGACTCCTAGCCGGCAGCCGCGATGGCCCAGCATCGGGTTGAACTCGTGCAGCTCGGCGGCGCGGCGCTTGAGCTTGTCGACATCGATCCCGGACGCCGTGGCGACCTCGGCGAAGTCCGCCTCCTCGTGCGGCAGGAACTCGTGCAGCGGCGGGTCGAGCAGGCGGATTGTCACCGGCAGCCCCGCCATTACCTCGAAGATGCCGACGAAGTCGCCGCGCTGCTCGGGCAGCAGCTTGTCGAGCGCGGCGCGCCGCCCGGCCTCGTCCTCGGCCAGGATCATCTGGCGTACCGCGGTGATGCGGGCGGCGTCGAAGAACATGTGCTCGGTGCGGCACAGCCCCACCCCCTCCGCACCGAACTCGCGCGCGGTGCGGCAGTCGTCGGGGGTGTCGGCGTTGCAGCGCACCTTCATCGTCCGGGTCGCGTCGGCCCATTCCATCAGCGTGCCGAAGTCGCCCGACAGCTCTGGCTGCACCGTCGGCACCTCGCCCGCCATCACCTCGCCGGTCGCGCCGTCGATGGTGAGCGTGTCGCCTTCCTTCACCTCGCGGCCGCCGACCCGCATCACCCGCGTCTTAAGGTCGATGCTGATCGATCCCGCCCCCGACACGCACGGCCGGCCCATGCCGCGCGCCACCACCGCGGCGTGGCTGGTCATGCCGCCGCGCGCGGTCAGGATGCCGCGCGCGGCGTGCATCCCGTGGATGTCCTCGGGGCTGGTCTCGGTCCGCACCAGGATCACCGCCTTGCCGTCCGCCGCCCAGCGCTCGGCGGTGTCGGCGTCGAACACCGCCGCTCCCGACGCCGCCCCCGGGCTGGCAGGCAGGCCCTTGGCGATCACGTCGCGCTTCGCGTCGGGGTCGAGCGTCGGGTGGAGCAGCTGGTCGAGACTGGCCGGGTCGATCCGCGCCACCGCCTCCTCGCGGGTGATCAGGCCCTCGTTGGCCATGTCGACCGCGATCTTCAACGCCGCCTTGGCGGTGCGCTTGCCCGAGCGGGTCTGCAGCATCCACAGCTTGGTCTTCTCGACCGTGAACTCGATGTCCTGCATGTCGCGATAATGCGTCTCCAGCGTGTGGAACACGCCGGCGAGCTCGCCATAGACGCCGGGCATCGCCTCTTCCATCGACGCCGCCTTGGCCCCCGCCTCCTCGCGCGCCTTGAGCGTCAGGTATTGCGGCGTGCGGATGCCGGCCACCACGTCCTCACCCTGCGCGTTGATCAGGAACTCGCCATAATATGCGTTCTCGCCCTTGGCCGGGTCGCGGGTGAACGCCACGCCGGTCGCGGAGGTGTCGCCCATGTTGCCGAACACCATCGCCTGAACGTTGACCGCCGTCCCCCAGCTGCCGGGGATGTCGTTGAGCCGGCGATAGACCTTGGCCCGCTCCGACTGCCACGACCCAAACACCGCCCCGACCGCGCCCCACAGCTGGTCGTGGACGTCCTGCGGGAACTCCTTGCCCCATTGCTCGCGCACCAGGCCCTTATACTCGGCCACCAGCGCCTTGAGGTCGTCCGCCTCCAGCTCGGTGTCGAGGGTCAGGCCCTTGTCCTCCTTAGCAACCTCCAGCGCTTCCTCGAACGCGCCGTGGTCGAGCTCCAGCACGACATCGGCGTACATCTGGATGAAGCGGCGATAGCTGTCCCAGGCGAAGCGCTCGTCGCCCGCCGCCGCCGCCAGCCCCTCCACCGTCGCGTCGTTCAGCCCCAGGTTGAGGACGGTGTCCATCATCCCCGGCAT
>NZ_CAHJXA010000083.1 GCF_903644135.1 Sphingomonas bacterium
CGGGCCCCTTCCCTCTCCCGCTGGGAGAGGGAGGGAGCGCTGAAGGCGCGGAAGGGTGAGGGTGACCGACCTCCCCCTCCCCCTCACCGACTGGTTCGCCGCGCGTGGCTGGACCCCCCGCCGCCACCAGCTCGATATGCTGCGCGAGGCACGGGCCGGTCGCCATGCGCTGCTGATCGCCAGCACCGGCGCGGGCAAGACGCTGGCCGGCTTCCTGCCGACGCTGACCGAGCTGATCGAGGCGCCGACGGAGGGGCTCCACACCCTCTACGTCTCGCCGTTGAAGGCGCTCGCGGTCGACATCCAGCGCAACCTCGTCACACCGATCGAGGAGATGGGGCTGACCCTGCGCGTCGAGACCCGCACCGGCGACACGCCATCCGACCGCAAGGCGCGCCAGCGGCTCCGGCCGCCGCAGATCCTGCTGACCACGCCCGAGTCGCTGTCGCTGCTGCTCAGCTACCCCGATGCGAACCTGATCTTCGCCAACCTGCGCACGATCGTGATCGACGAGGTCCATGCCTTCGCCACCGGCAAGCGCGGCGACCTGCTCGCGCTGTGCATGGCGCGTCTTCAGCGGCTCTCCCCTACCCTGCGCCGGGTCGCGCTGTCGGCCACCGTCGCCGATGCCGACGGCTATCGCGCCTGGCTGGCCCCCGATGGCGACATCGACGCCGTCAGCCTGGTCCAGGGCGAGCCAGGTGCCGACCCCGACATCGCCATCCTGCTGCCCGAAGGCCGCGTGCCGTGGACCGGCCATTCGGGCCGCTATGCCGCCGAGCAGGTGATGGCCGAGATCGAGACGCATCGCACCTCGATCGTCTTCTGCAACACCCGCAGCCTCGCCGAGCTGATCTTCCAGGACCTGTGGAAGGTCAACACGATGTCGCTGCCGATCGGCGTCCATCACGGCAGCCTGGCGCTGGAGGCGCGGCGCAAGGTGGAGGCAGCGATGGCCGGCGGGCGGCTGCGCGCGCTGGTCGCGACCGCCAGCCTCGACCTCGGCGTTGACTGGGGCGACGTCGATTGCGTGATCCAGATGGGCGCGCCCAAGGGCTCGTCGCGGCTGCTCCAGCGGCTCGGCCGCTCCAACCACCGCCTCGACGAGGCGTCGGAGGGTATCCTCGTTCCCGGCAACCGCTTCGAATATCTTGAGGCGCGGGCGGCACTGGACGCGGTCGAGGCGGGGGAGCTCGACGCCGACCTGTTCCGTCCCGGCGCGCTCGACGTGCTGGCGCAGCACGTCATGGCCTGCGCCTGCGCCGCCCCGTTCCGCGAGGCGGAGCTGCTGGCGGAGGTGCAGTCCGCCCTGCCCTACTCGGCGCTGACCGCGGAGACGTTCGCTCGCGTCCTCGGCTTCATCCGCGACGGCGGCTATTCGCTGCGCGCCTATGACCGCTTCAAGCGCCTGACCCAGGATGCCGACGGGACGTGGCGCGTCAGCCACCCGCGCTTCGTCACCCAGCACCGCCTCAACGCCGGCATCATCGTCGAGGCGACGATGCTGACCGTCCGCTTCAAGAACGGCCGCGCGCTCGGCAAGGTCGAGGAGGCGTTCGCCGCGACGCTCAGCCACGGCGACACCTTCTTCTTCGCCGGGCTCAGCCTGGAGGTCGAGAAGATCGACCTGGAGGACCTGGTGGTGCGCGCCACCAGCCGCCCGGCGCGCATCCCCACCTATGGCGGAAGCCGGATGCCGCTGTCGACCAACCTCGCCAACCGGGTGCGCGACTTCCTCGACAGCCCCGGCGAATGGGCGCGCTTCCCAGACGATGTCCGCGAGTGGCTGGAATATCAGGCCAAGCGCTCGGTGCTGCCCAAGCCCGGCCAACTCCTCGTCGAGACCTTCCCGCGCGAAGGGCGGCACTACTTGGTCGCCTACAGCTTCGAGGGCTGGAACGCGCACCAGTCGCTCGGGATGCTGGTCACGCGGCGGATGGAAACGGAGGGGCTGAAGCCGCTGGGCTTCGTCGCCAACGACTATGCCATCGCCTGCTACGGGCTGAAGCCGGTGACCGATCCCGCCCGGCTGTTCAGCGCCGACATCCTGGAGCGTGAGTTCGTCGACTGGGTGGAACGATCGCACCTCCTGAAGCGCGCCTTCCGCGAGGTGGCGGTGATCGGCGGCCTGGTCGAGCGCCAGCATCCCGGCAAGCGCAAGACCGGCAAGCAGGTCACCTTCTCCACCGACCTCATCTACGACGTGCTGCGTCAGTACGAGCCTGGCCACTTGCTGCTGGAGGCGGCCTGGGCGGACGCGCGGGCGCGAATGACCGATGTCGGCCGGCTCGCCAACCTGCTCGACCGCGCGGCGGAGACGATGGTCCATGTCGACCTGCCGCGCGTCACGCCGCTGGCGGTGCCGGTGCTGACCCTGATCGGCCGCGAGCGGGTGGCGACGGCCGGGGCCGACGACGCGCTGCTGATCGAGGCCGAGGCGCTGGCGGCGGAAGCGATGCGGCTGGATTGAGGCCGCCCTCACCCTTCCCGCCGCCTGCGGCGGCTCCTTTCCCTCTCCCATTGGGAGAGGGAGGGAGGCGCATAGCGCCGGAAGGGTGAGGGTGACCGCATCTAGGGAAGCCGATAGGAGAGGGTCATGACCTCCTATAATAACCGCCTCACTGCCCTGCGCGCCGAACTCGCCGCCCGCGACCTTGACGGCTTCGTCGTGCCCCTCACCGACGAGCATATGAGCGAATATGCCGGCGGCTATGCCCAGCGGCTCGGCTGGCTGACCGGCTTCGGCGGCTCGGCCGGGACGGCGGTGGTGCTGGCCGAGACGGCGGCGATCTTCGTCGACGGCCGCTATGCGATCCAGGTGCGCGAGCAGGTCGACGGGGCCGACTGGGACTATGTTGGCGTACCCGCACACAGCGTCGCCAGCTGGCTCGGCGCACACGCATCGGCGGGCGCGCGGATCGGCTACGACCCCTGGCTGCACACCACCGGCTGGGTGCAGCAGGTCGGTGCGGCGCTCGGCGATGCCGGTGCGAGCCTCGTCGCGGTCGACGCCAACCCCGTCGATGCGGTCTGGAGCGACCGCCCACAGCCCAGCGACGCACTGCTCAAGGTGCAGGATGACGAGGTTGCCGGTGCCGGTTCCGCCGCCAAGCGCGCCGCGATCGCCGACTGGCTGTCGGCCGAGCGGGCGGACGCGGTGGTGCTGACCGCGCTCGACTCGGTCGCCTGGGCGCTCAACATCCGCGGCGGCGACGTCGACCACACGCCCGTCGCGCGCGCCTATGCGATCGTCCATGCCGACGGCGCGACCGACCTGTTCGTCGAGCCGGGCAAGGTCACCGACGCGGTCCGCCGCCATCTCGGCAATGCGGTGCGGCTTCAGCCCTATACCGCGTTCGCCGGGGCACTGGCGCAGTTCGCGGGCAAGCGCGTCGCCGCCGACCCGGAGCGGGCCGTCACCGCCATTCATTCGGCACTGGCGGCGGCAGGCGCGACGGTGCTGGCCAAGCGCGATCCCGTCGTCCTCGCCAAGGCGATCAAGAACCCCGCCGAGGTTGCCGGCCACCGCGCCGCGAGCATCCGCGACGGTGCGGCCCTGACCCGCTTCCTGCGCTGGGTGGAGGAGGAGTGTCCCAACGGCGGCCAGACCGAACTCTCCGCCGCCGCCCGCCTGCTCGCGTTCCGGCAGGAGACGGGGCGGCTGCTCGACACCAGCTTCTCGACCATCGCGGCCACCGGCGCGCACGGTGCGATCCCGCATTACCATGTCGACGAGGCCTCGAACGCGCCGATCCTGCCCGGCCAGCTGTTCCTGATCGACTCGGGCGGGCAATATGCCGACGGCACCACCGACGTCACTCGCGTGATGCCGATCGGCGCTCCCACCGCCGAGATGCGCGACCGCTTCACCCGCGTTCTCAAGGGCCACATCGCCATCGCCTCGGCGGTCTTTCCAGACGGCACGCTCGGCGGCCAGATCGACGCCTTTGCCCGCCGGCCGCTCTGGGAGGCAGGGCTCGACTACGGCCACGGCACCGGTCACGGCATCGGCTCCTACCTGGCGGTGCACGAGGGGCCGCAGCGGATCGCATCGCCCGACTATCCCGGCGGTGCCGCGATGGAGCCGCTGCGCGCCGGCATGATGCTGTCCAACGAACCCGGCTACTACAAGCCGGGCGAGTACGGCATCCGCATCGAAAACCTGGTGCTGATCGAGCCGGTCAGCATCGCCGCGGGCGATCTGGATCGGGCGATGCTGGGCTTCGAGACGCTCACCCTGGCACCGATCGAGCGCGATCTGATCGATCCGGCCCTATTGACGAGCGACGAGCTTTCGTGGCTCAATGCCTATCACGCCAGGGTGACCGAGACACTCGGCCCCGCACTCGCTGGAGAGGACCGGGCATGGTTGGAACGAAAATGTGGGCGCGTCGGCTGATCGTCGTGGTCGCGGTTGTCGGGTTCGGCTGCGCGGCATCGGGCGTCTGCTATCAAGCGGCGGGCGCGGCATTATCGCTGGGATCGCTCGCGCTGTCGCACTGATCGTCGGTTGCGGTCGGCCGCTCGCCCGGTGACGCGGTGTTGCCCCGCACCTGCTGCTTGCGCCGGACAAGGTTGGCGCGCAGCTGTGCGGCAAGGCGGCCGGGACGGTCGGGATCGGCAGGCATGGCGGCTAACTAGCCCACCCTCCCGCGCCTTGACAATCAAGCGCCCCTCCGCTCTAGCCGCGCTTCGCCGGCGGCAGCTCCGCCCGGCCATGCTGCCGTAGCTCAGTGGTAGAGCGCATCCTTGGTAAGGCTGAGGTCGTGAGTTCAATCCTCACCGGCAGCACCATTTTTCAACTAGTTAGGCCTAGCGCTCTGGGTGGTCCGCCGGGCTGGCAATCACCTGGCAAGCACAGCGGGTAAGAGCCGGCTTCGGCGGACCCGCCCTTTCCCTCTCCCCTCAGAACAGAGCAAATTGGGAGCGCCGCCGGGCGGGAGTTGCCTACGGCAGGCCTCCACGGACGTTGACTGGTCGAAGCCTGGTTGAGGAGCATCGTTGGTGGAACTCGCACTGACCGCTTTGGAACGACAACAGGCACAAGCGCGCCCTCATTCACGTCTCCACGAGTGGTGACTACGCGCCCAGCGGCAGGTGGCTTGCCAGCCTGGGTCGGGGGTGGATGTATGGTGCCGGGCAGTCTTGCGGTTGAGGCCCGGCCACTGGCCAATACGATCACGATCAGCGAAGAATAGCGAACCATGATCCGCTTGATCAGCCCGCGTCCGTTCACGTTAATCGCGCTTTACGGTATCGCTGCGGCGACGCCTTGTTGGTCGGCCGGGCAAGAGGCGAAGAACCAGGCAACAGCGGTACAGACGGTGATCCTCCCGGCCAGCGATAATGCCGCAGGAACCGCCCGTCCGTCGCTCGCTCGAAGTTTCGGCGACGGGCGGCTCACCCACGTCGCGATCGTCGACGCCTCCGTCGATCCGGACGGCTGCATGACGGCACCGTTGTCTACGTGGTACCCCGAGCCAGCATCCGGCCAGCGAACTGCCGCGCTGGAGGTTATAGCCACCACCTTGCGTGATCGCGGCGTCACCGTCGATCTCGTCGCGGGTGGCGACGTTCAGGTGGTTGACGCAGCCAAGCAGGCACGGCTGAAAGGGCGCAAGGGCTCCTACAGCCTGTCGTTCGGCGGCGGCGCGGGACGCTGGTTCGCCACCCGTCTCGAGATGGTCGCCTGTGCCCAGGTCGATCCCGACGAGGATCGGCGCCGCCGCCGGCCGCATGCCGCGCTAGCCGCCATGCTGACAGCGCTGCACCAGGACGTCGTGCTGGCGATTGGCGAGAGCGAGGCCAGCTCGAAGGGGCCGAGCTGGAACATCATCGAGGGCGAGCTCAGCAGCAGCGGCAATAGCCTGGACTCCGGGACCTCGTCGGCAAAGGTCGCAGCGATGCTGGTGCTGAAAGATGGATCGGTGCCCTGGTCGGGCGAAGCCACTGCGGAAGGTGCCCTGCGGTCGCCGTTCGATGAGCAAGCTGTGGCCAGCCTGAAGGCGTACATGGAAGGTGAGATGCGCAAGATGGAAGCGTATCGTGTCGCCCACCCCGATGCCGACCGGCCACCGCCCGGGATAGACGAGCACATGTTCGACGCGATCGCATCAGGAGACCTCGAGCAGGCGCCGATCGGCTCCACGCTAGGCCCATCGGCCGCCGTGACGTTGCAAGCGGCTGTCGACCGGCTTCTCGATCAACTCCGGCCGGTGCTGCCGGGTGAGAAGGCCGTGCTTCCCGCTCCAACGGCCACCCGGCCAATCGACGCAGGTGCGTCCGTCACCAAGGCCCGATAAGAGCATCGCCGGCGTGCAGGCGTGTGCTGTCATCCGGCCGGGAACAAGCAAGGAGACTCATCGTGAACCTTCATCCAACCTCGCGACTCGCCCTCACCTTCCTGTTCACCGCCGCCTGGGGTAGCATCTCGGCACCCGCCGCCGCGCAGGACTTGCCGACCGACGCACAGGTTCAGGCGGCGTTCGGCGCTACGTACAACCATCTTGGGCTGATGGAGTATTGCGCGGCCAAGGGGTTCGCCACCGCCGCCGATGTCGCCAACACCCGCAAGATGGTCGATGCGGTGACCAGGGGCATCACGGTGGGTGCCGCGGCTCGCGCGCAGGAGACGGTCGGCGAAGGTGGCACCATCATCGGCGAGCAGGTCATCGGCCTGATGGACTCGAGCAACCCTGCGCGTCCCGAGGTCGTGCCGGCGGGCAAGACCATGTCGCTGGCCGACAATGCGCGTGTGCAGAAGACCTCCGAGCGGGTGCTCTGCGGTCAGATGGCAGCTCAGGGGGCACCGCTCCCGCAATAGCAGGCAGTCCGCCGTATCAGCGGGTGCAGCCCGCCTGATGCTCGACCTGGCTGGCACGGGTCAGCTCGGCTCGGAACGTCGCGTTTCCAGGCGCGGCGATCGTGCGTCGGCTGGCTTCTCCGTGCCAAGCGGCTAGACGGGTGCAGGCGAGCTTGCGCGCCCAGGGGCTCTGGTCGTCGTTGCGGATCACGAACTCCTGCGGATGGCTGGGCAGATAACGGACCGTGAACACGTCTCCGACATCCGGGTAGATGCCGGTGTCGCCAAGACCCAACACGTTGAAGTCGTCGGTCCGATACTCGCCCGCCACCACCCGCCGATCGGCCGTGCCGATCAGCACCCAGTAGCCGATCACGTCGTGGCGGTTGTACTGGGTCGAGGTCGCGAACCTGCCGGTCACGCTTGCCGCTCCCGTCTCGCCATAGCAATCGATCAGCTGGGTCGCGAGCGTGCTACCGAACAGCATGTTGAGGATGAGGAGGGCAAGGCATCCGAAAGCGAGCCAAGTCGGCCAGCGCCGTACAGGTCGATGATGATCAATGACGTCGAACTCGGCGGACGTTACCTCAGCTGACCGGCGCCGGGGTCGCCGGATGACGAGCAGGACGACCGCGAACGGCATCAGCACCGTCATCAGCCCGTACCGCCAGTCGGCGAGCAGCTTCAGGCCATGAATGATGGGGTCGAGCACCGCGCCGCCGCCAGGCATGCGCTGCGGCGGAGGTGTCCAGCCGGCAAGCGAGCCGGTCGGTGCGAGCGGCACCATCTTCGCCACATGCCCCGTCTCGACCCAAGGCGGCGGCTTGACCGTCGCACCGGCCGCCTTGAGCGCCAAGGCATCGAGCAGATAGCGGGTCTCCATCTGGCCAGTGTCGCTCAACTCGGCGCCGCCGGCATCGATGATCGCGATGTCGGCACCGTGACGCGCCACGACGATGGTCGGCGACGGCCGAGCGACCGCGTCATCGCCGCCGCCGCTGATCGCCATCGATGGGCGTATGTCGCCACGCGGCTGCCGGTCGAGCTGTGCCTGCGCGCGACGAGCATCGGCGATGTGGTAGAAGGCGAGCATCGCCGTCCGCCGCACCGCGTCCGCCGCATGGTTGTTCGGCTGCGCGAGCCACTTGCAGGTCGCCATGCCGGGCGCGGGATAATAGTTGTAGCCATCGATCACCCCGCCTGCGCCTGCGAGCAGCAGCGGCTCCAGGTCCATGCTGGTGAGCAGGGTGCAGGCATCCGGATCGGGACGCGGGTCGGCCGTTGCTGCCCGGGCTGGCGCGCCAGCCAGCGTAGCAAGCATGGCCAACGCTGCGATCGCGGCTGCCAGCAGCAAGCGAGGTCCAGCGTGGTTGTTCGTTCCCATCGCTAGCTGGCCTTCCGCTCCAATAGGCTCAACACCAGCTTGGCGCCGATTGAGAAGATAGCCAAGGCTGCCGATCAATGGCGACGCAGGTCTGCGTTGGCGCGCCTGCTCCCGGGGTGAACCCGTTCTCGCCACCGCCCCAGGGGGTCAGGCCTGTTCGAAGAACTCGTTCACGAAGACAGCGTCGGGCTATTCGATTGACGCCGAGTGGAAGATGAACGGCATGACGATGAGCACGACCGGCGAGGTCAGCGGCGACTCCTCGTCGGCATATACGATTGCGATGAAGACCAGGATGACCGGCGCCAATATAGCCCGCCGCGATGCAGACCGAACGCGCCTCGACAGTCACCGTCAAGTACATTGGCGCTTGCTCGCCCGGTATGGCACCGAGGACCACCAAGCAGGCGGGCTGACGTTTTCCACCGCGGTGCCGGCCGACGTCGGCGTCGCGTTAGTGAAAGTGAGGGCAGCGCAGGCAATCATCCGCGCTCCTTCTCCCCTCCGCCTGTCTGTGTCGCTGGCAGAGCTGCGGTTCGGCACCCGAACGGGAGCGGAACACGGTTAGTGTAGATGCTTCACGAAGCAGACAGGCTGCTTTAATGGCAAATCTGGTGGATAGCGGAATGGCCGCTTTTTCGGAAGGTGATCGCGCGGAGGCGGACGCCTGTTCAGGCGGCGGGGAAAGTGGCTCTAACGCCTGCCGTTGGTGGATCGCTACGACAATTCTGGAAGATCGAGCTGATCGATGACCGCTGAGATCGCGATCCTCAACCGCACCGCGGTAGCCTTGGCAGCCGACAGCATCGTCACGCTGGCCGGACCACGGTCGTCGAAGACCTATGATTCAGCGGAAAAGATTTTTCAGCTTTCGCGCTACCAGCCGATCGGGCTGATGATCTACAACAATGCCCTCTTCATGAATGCGCCGCTCGAGGTAGTCGTCCGCCGTTATCGTGAGACGATTAGCACTTCGGGCTTCACCGAAATTGTCCAAGTCTGGCCGGATTTCGAGCGGTTCCTTCTCGCCTTCGAGCGCGAGAAGGTCGACGAACTCGAGCATTTCCAAGGAATGGTCAGCTTCGAACTGAAGCGGTTCGGCGACATGCTGCTCAAGCACATGTTCGACAGCGTCGCGGGCGGCAAGAAGCGCAAAGAAATCGAGCCGCCAGGAGAATTCCTCGCTCGTCGGATCGACGAGCGCAAGGCCGAAGCCGACGCGAGGCTCCTGTCGCTGTGGATCGGCGTGCAAAAGGGACCCCCTTGGCGGGGTGATCGGCGTCCAACA
>NZ_CAHJXA010000084.1 GCF_903644135.1 Sphingomonas bacterium
GCCCGCCAGCGCGCCCGCGTTCCGCCGCTCGGCCGCCTTCAGCGCTTCCCAGCCGGGCGATGCCTCGGCCTCGCCAAAGATATGCGGGTGGCGGCGTTCCATCTTGTCGGCGATCGCGGTCGCCACCGCGGCGAAGTCGAACCGGTCGGCTTCCTCGGCGATGCGGGCGTGGAAGACGACCTGAAACAGCAGGTCGCCCAACTCATCCTTCAGGTCGTCGAGGTCGCCGCGCTCGATCGCATCGGCGACCTCGTAAGCTTCCTCGATCGTATACGGCGCGATCGTCGACCAGCTCTGCGCCCGATCCCATTCGCAGCCAACGACCGGATCGCGCAACCGCGCCATGATCGCCAGCAGGCGGTGGAGCGCGGGAGCCGCCTCTTCAGACATCGTCAAGACCGATAATAGACATTATGTAAAACTACGTGGATGGTGCGGGGTGAGGATCAGCGTCGAACCTTCCACCCGCCAGGATTTCAGCCGCGACAGGAAGTTCATGCCGAGCACGTCGGTATCGCCGAACGCCGGCGACACCACCACCGACAGCTTGCGCGCGACGATGTCGCCCAGGCCGAGCTCGTCGACGGTGGCGACCTGTGCGCTGATCGTGCCGTTCGCTGTCCTGAGCATCATCGGGAATGCCGGCTCGCTGACCTTCAGCCCGGCATCGGCGGCGGTGTCGGTTGATACGGCAGTGACGGTCGCGCCGCTGTCGATCAGCATCCGCCGCTGGACGCCGCCGATCGTCACCTTCGCCCAGAAATGGCCATCGGCAGCCATGCGGATGCGCACCTCCTTGCCGACGACGCTCTGGTCGTCGAGCTTCAACCACGTCGCCGCGCGTTGCAGATAGGGGTCGAACCGCTCGCGCTGGCCAAGCAGCAGCAGGCCAAGGCCGAAGATCGCCGCCCAGATCGCCAGCTGCCCGATCAGCCTCAGCAGTGGCACGCGACGGCTCAGCAACGCCGCGATCGGCAGGATCAACAAAAGCAGGTAAAACAGGCCGTTGATGCCCATGTCTGCGTTCACGGCTACAGTGTCATCCCATCAAAGGCCGGCTCGACATCGGTCGGCAACGCCGCGAGCAGCGTCGCATAGTCCATGCTGTGATCCATATGTACCAGCGCTGACCGGCCCGGCCGCAACGCCTCGACCCAGCCGAGCACCTGCTCGACAGTAGGATGCGTCGGGTGCGGTGCGTAGCGCAAAGCATCGACGATCCACACGTCGAGCCCGGCATAGAGCGTCGCCATCGCTGGGGTCAGATCGTGGAAATCCGTCGCATAGCCGATCGCCCTGCCGCCTGCCTCGAACCGCAGTCCGGCCGAGACGATGCGGCCGTGCGGCTGATCGACGATGGTGATCGTAACGCCGCCGATCGTCAGCCGGTCGGGCAGCAATTCGCCGGCAATGGTCGATGGATAGCCCTGCCGCCCGTTGAACGCATAGGCAAAGCGCTGCTCGATCGCGCTCAGCGTCGCCTGTCGCGCCAGGCCGCGGATCGGGCGGCCGGTCGCGTGGTAGAGCTGGCGCACGTCGTCAATGCCGTGGCAATGGTCTGCATGGTCGTGGGTCCAGATGATCGCATCGACCGAGCCGATGTCGGCAGCCAGCAACTGCTCGCGCATGTCGGGGCTGGTGTCGACCAGGATGCGCGTGCCGTCATGTTCGACCAGGATCGAAGCGCGGCTGCGGCGGTTGCGTGGCTCGGCGGGGTCGCAGGCACCCCAGTCGTTGCCGATCCGCGGCACCCCCGACGAGGTGCCGCAGCCAAGGATCCGCACCTTCACGCCAGCGTCTTCGTGAACAGCGTGTGGAAGTTGGCAGCGGTGCGCTCCGCCAGCATCTCCGGTGCCTCGCCGCGCAGATCGGCGAGGAAGCGACAGGTGTCGGCGACGAAGCCCGGCTCGCCCGGCCTGCCGCGATGCGGCACCGGCGCGAGGAAGGGTGCATCGGTTTCGATCAGCAGCCGCTCGATCGGCAGGCGCACCGCGGTCTCCTGAATGTCGCGCGCATTCTTGAAGGTCACGATGCCCGAGATCGAGATGTAGAAGCCAAGCGCCAGCGCCCGATCCGCAAAGCCGCCGCTGGCGGTGAAGCAATGGATCACGCCGGGATAGGCACCCTTCCCCATCTCGTCGGCCAGGATCGCCAGCGTGTCCTCCTCCGCATCGCGGGTGTGGACGATCAGCGGCAGCTGCGTCTCGCGGCAGGCAGCGATATGTGCGCGGAAGCTCGCCTGCTGGCGCTCGCGGTCGCTGTGGTCGTAGTGGTAGTCGAGGCCGCTCTCACCGATGCCGACGACGCGCGGGTGCTGCGTGCGTTCGACCAGCCTGGCGGTGTCGACATACGGGTGCCGGTCCACCTCGTGCGGGTGGATGCCAACGCTCGCCCAGACGTCCGGCTCGGCCTCGGCGGTGGCGAGCACGGCGTCCCATTCGCTCTCGCGCGTCGCGATGTTGAGCATGGCGGTGACGCCGCGGCCGCGCGCGCGCGCCAGTACCGCCTGCTGCTGCTCGACCAGCCCCTCGTAATTGAGGTGGCAATGACTGTCGGCGAGCATCAGGCGGGCTCCTCCACCGGCAGCTCCAGCCGCGGGAACACCGGCGTCGGCGGCGCGATGCGGAAATCGGTCGCGATGCGTTCGTACCAGTCATCGTCGTCGATTGCGGCGTGGTCGCGCTCGCTCGCGCCCAGCTGGTCGAGCACCTTGCCCGCCGCGCCTGGCACCACCGGCACGATGGCGATCGCCAGCATCCGGATAGCGCGCAGCAACGTGCGCAGCACCGCGTGCATCCGCTCGGGATCGGTCTTGCGCAACGCCCAGGGGGCCTGCGCATCGATATACTGGTTGCAGGCGACGACGCCGCGCAGCCACGCCTCGATGCCCTGCCCCAGCGCCAGGTCGCCGAACGCGGCCTTCAGCGCAGCGCAGGCGACGACGACCTCCTCGATCAGGATTGCATCGGCATCCTGCGCTTCACCACCCGCGGGAGGAACCCCGTCCAGGTTCTTGGCAATGAACGATAACGTTCGCTGAGCGAGATTGCCGAAGCTGTTAGCCAGCTCGGCATTGACGCGCGTGACGATCGCCTCCGCCGAATAGCTGCCGTCCTGGCCGAAGCTGACCTCTCGCAACAGGAAGTAGCGCAACGCATCGACCCCGAAGGCGTCGGCAAGGACCAGTGGGTCGACGACATTGCCGAGCGACTTGGACATCTTCTCGCCGCGGTGGAGCAGGAAGCCGTGGCCGAACACCGTCCCGGGCAGCGCCAGGCCGGCCGACATCAGGAACGCCGGCCAATAGACCGCATGGAAGCGGACGATGTCCTTGCCGATCAGGTGCAGGTCGGCCGGCCAGTAGCGCCAGTCCCCTCCCTCGCCTGGGAAGCCAGCCCCGGTCAGGTAGTTGGTCAGGGCGTCCACCCAGACGTACATGACGTGGCCGGGGCTGCCCGGCACCGGCACGCCCCAATCGAAGCTGGTGCGCGACACCGACAGGTCCGACAAGCCACCCTCGACAAAGCGCAGCACCTCGTTGCGGCGGCTGTCGGGACGGATGAAGTCGGGATTGGCGGCGTAGAGATCGAGCAGCGGCTGCTGGTACCTGGACAGGCGGAAGAACCAGCTCTCCTCGGCGGTCCACTCGACCGGCGTACCCTGCGGCGATCGGCGCTCGTCGCCCTCGCCGGTCAGCTCCTTCTCGTCATAGAACGCCTCGTCGCGCACCGAGTACCAGCCCTCGTAGCGGCTGAGGTACAGGTCGCCGGCATCGGCCATGCGCTGCCAGATCGCCTGGCTAGCGGCGATGTGGTCGGCATCGGTGGTGCGAATGAATCGGTCGTACGAGATGCCAAGAGCGTCCGCCATCGCCTTGAATTGGCCGGACATGGCATCGGCCAGCTCGCGCACCGGCATGTCCTGATCACGTGCGGCCTGGACCATCTTGAGGCCATGCTCGTCGGTGCCGGTCTGGAAGCGCACGTCGCGCCCGGCCTGGCGCTGGAAGCGGGCGATCGCGTCGGCGACGATCGCCTCATAGGCGTGGCCGATGTGCGGGCGGCCGTTCGGGTAGCTGATCGCGGTGGTGATGTAGAAGGGTTCGCCCATGCCCGCGCTCGTAGCCGCTAGCGACGGGCAGGTGAAGGCTGGTCCCGGTGAAGGCCAGTGTGCAGACCGGCGACGATCCCCGCCATCTCGAACACCGTCGCCGCGGCATCGAGCGACAGCCCCAGCGCCGCCCCGGCCAGGTCGCGCGCTGCGGCATGGGCGTCGAGTGCCACCGCCAAGGCCGCCCCCGATCGCCGCCGCGCCTCGGCGGCCAGGAAGCCGGTCGTCCGTTCCAGGAACAGTTCGTAGCGAGGATGCGCCGCCTTGGCTCCCAGCGTCCGCGCGAGTTGCGAGCGACGGGCGTTGCCCGGATCGCCATCCTGCGCGATCGCCGCCAGCGCCGCATCCAGCGCCGCAACATCGAGGCCGGCATAGCGCAGCCCCCTACCCGGCGAGCCGCCGCTCGCCGTTGACAGCGTCGTCACCTCGTCGTCGTGCAGGTCGGGCTGCGCGCGACGGATCACCTGCGCGACCTCGTCGGCCGCCAGCGGCTCGAACCGCAACAAGCGGCAGCGCGAGCGGATGGTGGGCAGCAGGCGGCCCGGCGCATGACTTACCAGCAGGAAGACGGTGCCGGCGGGCGGCTCCTCCAAGTTCTTGAGCAGCGCATTGGCCCCGCCGCGTTCAAGGTCGTCGATCGCATCCACGACCACCACTCGGCGAGACCCAAGCGCCGGCGCGGTCGCGAACATCGCCCCCAGGCTGCGCACCTGGGCGATGGTGATCGACCGGGCGAGGTCTTCGTCGGGCTTGTCGGTATCCTTGGGCAGGCGGCGGAGCAGGCGGAAGTCGGGATGCGACCCGGCCAGCATCAGCGCGCGCGCAGGGTGATCGTGCGCGACCCCCAGCCCCGGCGGCAAACCGTCGGGTGAGGCCGCCTCCGCCAGCAGCCGCAGCGCCACCGCGCCGGCGAAGCTCGCCTTGCCGATGCCTTCCGCGCCGGCGAGCAGCCAGGCGTGATGCAGCGAGCCAGACGCCGCCGCGCCTAGCAGCGCCGCCGCCGCGGGTTCGTGGCCAACGATCGGCGTCATGCCGCCAGCCGGCTCAGCCGAACAGCGATGTCAGCCCCGCCCAGGCGCGGCCGAAGAAGCCGGCTGCGGCGACGTCGTTTGCCGCGACCAGCGGCAGGTGCTGGTCGGGCAGACCGGGTGAGGTCACCACCAGGTCGGCGAGATGATCACCGGCCTTGATCGGGGCCTTGATCGGGCCGTCATAGACGACCTTGGCGGCGAGCGCCGGCGACAGGCCGCCGGGCAAGGTCACCGTCAGCGGCTTGCCCGCGACCAGCCCGATGCTCGACGAACGGCCCATCTGCACCTCGGCCGTCGCGACCTGGCGGCCTTGCGCGACCAGCGGCTTGGCCTGCCAGGCGCGGAAGCCCCAATCCATGAACTTGATCGACTCCTCGGCCCGCGCGCCATAGGTCGGCATCCCCGCCATCACCATCACCAGCCGGCGACCGTTCTGCTCGGCCGAGCCGGTAAAGCCATAGCCCGCCTCGTCGGTATGTCCCGTCTTCAGTCCGTCGGCCCCGGTGACATGGCCAAGCAGCGGGTCGCGATTGGCCTGGGTGATGGGAGCATTGCCGCCCATCGTCTTGCCCCAGGTGAAATCGCGCCGTGAGTAGAACTGCTTGTAGAATTGCGGGAAGGTGCCGATCGTCGCCTCGGCCAGATGCGCCAGGTCGCGCGCGGTGACATAGGTGACGCCATTGTCGGGCCAGCCGTTGGACGTGCCGAAATGGCTGTTCTTGAGGCCGATCTCCTGCGCCTTCTGGTTCATCCGCGCGACAAACGCCTCTTCGGAACCAGCGATCCCCTCCGCCAGCACCACACAGGCATCGTTGCCCGACAGGGTGACGATACCATAGAGCAGGTTGGCGACGCTGACGCTTTCCCCGGTCGACAGGAACATCGTCGAGCCGGCCTGGGCTCCGTGCCACTTCTTCCAGGTTTCCGGCCGAACGGTCATCATCTGGTCGAGCTTCAACTCACCGTGCCGGATCATGTCGAACGCGACATAGACCGTCATCATCTTCGCCATGGAGGCGGGCGGCATCCGGCGATCGGCGTCGCGCTGATACAACACCGCTCCCGACGACATGTCTTCGAGATAGGCGATTGGCGCGACCGTCTCGAACGGCGGAGCCTCCGCGATCGCCGGCGTCGCGAGCGCGATCAAGGCGAGGGTCGGGGCGATCAGTCTGGGCATGGTGTCGGGTCCGTGGCTAGGTCGGTGTCGTGAGATTCGCCATAACCGCGCACGACACCCGCGTCACTGGCCCTGACGCTCGACCGCGTCGGCCAGCAGGCCGACCGAGAGCGCGTAGAAGTTGGAGCAATTATAATCGAGGATCACCCGGTAATTGCCGGTCAGCAGATAGGCGGTCCGGCCCTCGCCGTCGGGCTCGAGCAAGGTCGCCTGGACGTTTCCACCGGGCCAGGGCCGATCGACCGGCACCACGCCCAAGGCGCGCCACTCCGCCATGCTGCGCCAGGCGCTGTGCCGTGCGAACACCCGCGGGCAACGCGGCGAGAGCAGGCGGCTGCGCAGCTGGCCGCGATCGAGCGAGGGCGGCACGGCGACGGCAAGTCCCCAAGGCTCGCCCCGCCGCCAGCCGGCCTGGGTGAAGTAATAGCCGATCGACGCCAGCGTATCGGGTGCGCTGGTCCAGATGTCGGCGCGACCGTCGCCGTCGGCATCGCGTGCCAGGCGCAGATAGGCGGAGGGCAGGAATTGCGGATTGCCGGTCGCCCCCGCCCAGCTGCCCTTCAGCCGCTCGCGCGGCACGCCGCGGTCGAGCATCTTCAGCGCGTCGACGAACTCGCCTGCGAACAAGGCGCGGCGGCGGCCGTCATAGGCAAGGCTGGCGAGCGAGCGGAGCAGATCGAAATTGCCGGTATAGCTGCCATAGTTGGTCTCGTTGCCCCAGATCGCGACGGTGATGGCTTCCGGTACGCCGCTCTGCACCTCGATGGCGGCAAAGCGCGCGCGTTGGGCGACGTAGACCGACCGCCCCCGCTCGATCCGCACCGCGTCGATATGGGCGATGCGGTAAGGGGCGAACATCGACACCGGCCCGGCGACATCGCTGCCGGGCTGGGCGCGGTCGAGATCGACGACGCGCTGGTTGAGCGTCAACCCGGCGATGCCTGCGTCGGCGGTGGCAGGCCGGACACCGGCCGCGATCGCCTGCTGGCGCAACGTCAGCAGATAGATTTGGAAGCCGTCGTCCTGCGCACAGGCGGGCGCGAGGCCGAAAGCGAGGCCCAGCGCCGCCGCCACCATCGTCACCGCGCCGGCTGCCCGCCGCCTGATTGCCCCCGGTGCCATGCGGCGACGCTGCCACAATGGCGGCGGGATCGGAACCCATGTCGTCGCAGCGCTTGCACGCACCGCCGCTCGCGCTATCGCTCGGTGCCGCGCGGAGAGGTGGCCGAGTGGTTTAAGGCAGCGGTCTTGAAAACCGCCGTGGGTTCACGCCCACCGTGGGTTCGAATCCCACCCTCTCCGCCACCGGCCATCGAACGCGGAGGCTATCGAACGCCGCCAGCGGAGCCTAGGATGGTACCATGAAACGTCCATCGGTCTTCGACGACGCAGCCGACGACGCCGCGCCCGGCACCTTCACCCGCACCGCGCGCGAGCCGATCTCCGCCGCGCAAAAGCGGACCAGCCTGGCGGCGGCATTGCTGCTGCTGGTCGGCGGCGTGCTGACCCTGCGCGACTTCCTGCCGGCGCTGATCTGGGCGCTGATCTTCGCCGTGGCGATCTGGCCCACCTATGGCCGCGTCGTTCGGCGTTGGCCGCGGCATCGCCGCGTGCTGCTGCCCGCTGCGGCGGTCGTGGTGGTGCTGCTCGGCTTCGTCATTCCGCTGGTGCTGATCGCCATCCCGCTGATCCGCGACGCGCACGCGGCAGTCGACGGGCTCGCGGTCCTGCAGCGCACCGGCGTCGGCACACCGACCTGGCTGTACCATTTCCCGTTCAGCGACCGGCTGGTGCCGTTGTGGGAACAACAGCTTGGCCAGCCCGGACAGCTGTCGCGGATCGCCGGGCGCACCACCCAAGGCAGCGTACTGGGGATCGCGCGCGCGATCGGCGGGCAGGCGATCCACCGCTCGATGCTGCTCGGCTTCATGCTGATCTCGCTGTTCTTCCTCCTGCGCGACGGGGAGAGCGTCGCGGCGCAGGCCCGTATCGGCGCGACCCGCGCCTTCGGCCCGGCGGGCGAGAATGTCGGGCGGCAGATGATCCTGTCGGTCCACGGCACCGTCGACGGGCTGGTGCTGGTCGGGCTGGGCATGGGCGTCCTGATCGGCATCGGCTATTGGGCGGCTGGCGTGCCGCAGCCGGTACTGTTCGGCCTGGTCACGGCGTTGCTGGCGATGATCCCGTTCGGCGCGCCGTTGTGCGTCTACCTGGCCGGCGCAGTGCTGCTGGCGGGGGGGCACATCGTCGCCGCCATCGCGCTGGTCGCCTGGGGATTGGGGGTGATCTTCGTCGCCGACCATGTCGTCCGCCCGGCGATCATCGGCGGAGCGACGCGGCTGCCGTTCGTATGGGTGCTGCTGGGTGTGCTGGGCGGGGTTGAGACCTGGGGGCTGGTCGGCCTGTTCATGGGGCCGGCGATCATGGCGGCGCTGACCTTGTTGTGGCGCGAATGGGTCGGCGCGCGACCGGGGCCGCTGAATCCGGTCGCCGCCGACCTAGTCTGACGGGCAAGCTTACTCGTCGTCGTCGACCTCGCGCCCTGATGGCGGCGTACCGCCGATCGTCCATTCCTGCGTGCCCACGACGACGACGGGGATCGGCCGCCCCGCACCGTCCAGCTCGGGTCGGTAACGTAGCTTGTCGATGATCAGGCGGCAGGTCTCGCCATCAAGCGCGGTGCTGCCGCTCGTCCGGCTGACGGTGCAATCGGTGACCCGCCCTGCGATGCCGACCGTGAAGCGCAGCGACACGACATAATGGTTCACGCCCGTCGCGAGCAGCTGGCGGACGATTGGCTGCGGGATGTCGCGCGCGCGCAACTCTCCGCCAATCCGGCGCAGAGGCGTGCCGCCGTCGCCATCGCCGTTGCCGCCCCGGCCGCTGCCAGTCCCGTTACCCTGCCCGCCGGCCCCCGTGCCCGGCCCGGCAACCGGGGCCGCGCCCGATGTGGCGTTGACGCCGATCGCCGGCTTGATCGCCGCGATGACCGGGGCCGGCTGGATCGGCGGCACGATCGGCGGCGGTGCGACGACCGGCGTCGCCTTGCTGCGCTTGTTGGGCG
>NZ_CAHJXA010000085.1 GCF_903644135.1 Sphingomonas bacterium
CGGCCAGGGGCGCGCAGCGCCGTCTGACGACGCGGCTTTGCCGCGGCGGCCATGTCCTGCCACCCTACGGTTTCCCAATCGACACCGGCGGCGCTAAGCTCCCCGGCATGACCACCGTCCTTCTGACCGGCTCCTCGCGCGGCATCGGCACCGCGAGCCAGGCCGCGCTGGCTGACGCCGGTGCCACCGTGATCGGCCACGCCACCACCGCCAAGACCGCCGACGCCATCGCCGCCGACTTCGCCGTCCCCGCCGCCGCCCCTGCGCTGTGGCGGGCCGCACTCGACCGGGCGGACGGCGCGGTCGACGTGCTGGTAAACAATGCCGGCGTGTTCGAGGTCAATCCGCTCGATTGCGACGACGACGCCTGGCTCGCCGGCTGGGAACGGACGATGCAGGTCAACCTGACCGCCGCCGCGCAGCTCTGCCGCCTCGCCGTGCGCCACTGGCAGGAGAGGGGGACGGGCGGCCGCATCGTCAACGTCGCCAGCCGCGCCGCTTATCGCGGCGACAGCCCGGCGCACTGGCACTATGCCGCGTCCAAGGCGGGGATGGTGGCGATGACCAAGACCATCGCCCGAGGCTATGCGGCCGAGGGCATCCTCGCCTTTGCGGTGTGCCCCGGCTTCACCATGACCGGCATGGCCGAGGATTACCTCGCCAGCCGCGGCGGCGACAAGCTGCTCGCCGACATCCCGCTCGGCCGCGTCGCCAACCCCGCCGAAGTGGCGAGCGTCGTGCGCTACCTGGCGCTCGATGCCCCCGCGTCGATGACCGGCGCGGTCGTCGACATTAACGGCGCAAGCTATGTCCGCTGACGAGCCGCAGGCCTGGAAGCTGACCTTGCCCTGCACCCGCGACGAAGCGGAGGCGATCGCCCTCGCCGATCTCGATCTGCCGGCCGTGCTGATGACCAGCGAGGTCGATGAGGCTGCGGCGCAGTGGCGGCTCGACGCCTATTTCGACGGCGAGCCAGACCCCGCCACGGTGGCAGCGATCCGCGAGCTGGCGGCGAGCGGCGGCTGGAGCAGCGCTCAACCCTCCCCGATCCCCGAGCAGGACTGGGTGACGCTGAGCCAGGCCGGGCTCGAACCGATCCGCGAGGGCCGCTTTGTCGTCCACACCGCCGCCCACCCGGTCGACGCCGCGCCGAACGTCAGGAGGTTCCGGATCGAGGCGGGGCAGGCGTTCGGCACCGGTCATCACCAGACGACGGCGGGCTGCCTGGCGATGCTCGACGGGCTCGCCGACGCCCGCTTCGCCAACATCGTCGACCTCGGCACCGGCACCGGCCTGCTCGCCTTTGCGGCGCGGCATCTGTGGCCCGGCGCGGCGGTGCTGGCGACCGACATCGACCCGATCGCGGTCGCCGTCACCCGCGAGAATGCAGAGGCCAACGCGGTGCCCGGCGTCGACCTCCTCGTCGCCGACGGCGCGCGGAACGCCGCGATCATCACCCGCGTGCCCTTCGACCTGATCGTCGCCAACATCCTTGCCGGGCCGCTGATCGCCATGGCGGCGGAGATCGCCGCGATCGCCGCGCCGGGCGCGCAGCTGGTGCTCGCCGGGCTGCTGACCCGGCAGGCCGACGAGGTGACACAGGCCTATGCGGCGCAGGGGTTCGCCCTCGCCGCCAGCGACGTGCGCGGCGACTGGACGATCCTCCGCCTCGTCGCCGGAGCGGGCCGGGCGAGCGGCGATGCTCCTGCGGGCGACCGCGCCGGCTGGGCGAGCGACCGCTGAACCGCCGCCGCGCCTCGTGCGTTGGCCGGCAAAGAGGAGAAGCGTCATGGAGATCGTCAAGCTGCCGGTCGGCGAGCCCGCGCCCAAGGACAGCGACTGCATCGGCATCGAGGAGCAGGCGGACGGCCGCTTCACCTATACCGGCTCGCTGCTGGCGGGCGAGGAGTCGATCGCGATCGTCGACCCGGTGCTGTGCCCGACCCGCGAGGCAGCGGAGGAGCAGGGCACAAGCTGGGCGGCAGGCTGCGACGTGCAGCGGCTGTATGTTTCGACAACGCTGCTGGGGTAGGTTGGTGGTTGTGTAGGTGTGTGCGCCGGAGCGGCTACGTCTGATCGCCGTCATGCCATAGCCTCACCCCGCCTCCCATTTAACGCTGCGTCATCCGGCGATGACAAGCCAAGATCAGAGCAGCTGTTCGACCGACTCTGATCGGGCGTGATGCTTTCGTACTGGCCTATCATTCCCGTTAGGCTTGTGGACACTTGCGCGGAACCGATCGACAGAGGCACCATGTCGCGCCAGAAACCATCGTTCGTGATTACAAAGGTAAGTCTTGCGCAACTCCGGGTCGCGTAGGTCGAGCGGTACCCGCTCCATCCTGGGATCGATACTGTCAAACCCAAGAAATGGTTCTTCGAGCCGAGCCCTAGACATAGCGACATAGCTGGCCTCCGTCTCGAATCCTAGAAAGCTGCGATTGGTCTGCTGGCACACCCGTGCCGTCGTCCCGCTACCGGAGAACGGATCGATGACAACGTCGCCGGCATCTGATGAAGCAAGCACCATGCGCTCCACTAAGCCCTCCGGCTTCTGCGTCGGATGGTTCTGCCGATTGCTGTTGCAATAGTGGACATGAGAGAATTCCCAAACGTCGCCAGGATTGGCCCCTCGCATATTGTTGCGAGCTCGGTAATACTTTTGCGGTATACGAATATCATCTAGATTGAATTTGTAGCTTGTCGATTTGTTGAGCATTAGAACGTCGTCGTGACGTGAAGAGAAGCCAATCTTGCGACCCATGCCTTGAGTATAATGCCAGCATATCCAGCTATTAAGCTGCATACCAAGCTCGTCCTGCAGCAGCAAGTAGATCAACGATATCAATCTGATACCCATGAAGACATAGATGGTGCCGCTAGGTTTAAGCACCCGCACGCTCTCCGTAAGCCACGCGCGGGAAAATGCGGCGTAACTCTCCGCTGATAAGGTATCATTGGAAGACAAGAAGTCTTTGCCAAGATTGAAAGGGGGTCAGCGATAATCAAGTCAACGGAGTTATCGCCGATCTTTGATAAGCCTGTGACGGCGTCGATATGCTCAATGCGTTGATCACTCATCGAGTTTAATCCAGCCGCATCGTCTCGCCATCCTGTACCAATCCTCGATAGTCTTCCTCGTGGACCGCAAGTATTTACGGTCAAGCAGTTGGCAAAATTCCTAGGTTGAGCGAGCTTCGGATGAAACATAGTGGATGTCGCGGATTTGAATCTGCCCAGTTCCCAATGCGGGATTATAGGTCAGATCGGATGTCCCCACATATTTGAGATCGTACGCGTTATGACCAACGACCTCCATGACCCCGTCCATTAGAAACGTCTCGTCGTTGCGCCGTGAGTAGACGCGATGCTTGAGGGACAGAATGATGAACATGTAATCCGGATCGATCACATATGCCGATCTGATGCGATTGAATGAAGTAATGTTGGGTGACTTGCCGCTGTTTTCGATATCTTCCGCTGTAGCTTTGACGTCTACCTCGGCGGTGACGCTGCCGTTGCGCGATGCCGTTCGCCTGAATTGCAGAATGACGTCGGCCATGTGCAGACGCTCGCGCGTCTCGACGTTCACGAGATGGTATGGCGACCCGGTACGTTTCAACTCGTCGAAGAAGGTTTCGAAAGCCCAGGCCTCCACGAACGGTCCGGCGATCTTGTTAATGTTCTCCATCGGCAGACCAAGCCTAAGATTGGTGTTGATGAAGATCTTATTGCGTCCTGATGCGATGGACGCTGCAACGATTGCCTCTAATGTTTCGGTCACTTCCTTCGAGCAGGCGGCATAATCTGCGGACTCGATTGGAACCTTGAAGTCAAAGTCGGTGTAATTCATCGTCGCCTCATCGTTTGGCTGACCTTGTCGGGTCGCGTCACTCCGCCGCCATCCTCTCCACCCCCGCCGCCTTCCGCCCCAACAACGGCGCCAGATACCGCCCCGTAAAGCTCGCCGCCACCTTGGCGACCGCTTCCGGCACCCCCTCCGCGACGATCTCGCCGCCCTTGACGCCGCCCTCCGGCCCCAGGTCGATCACCCAGTCCGCCGTCTTGATGACGTCGAGGTTGTGTTCGATCACCACCACCGTGTTGCCCTGCTCGACCAGCGCGTGGAGCACCTCCAGCAGCTTCCTGACGTCCTCGAAATGCAGCCCGGTGGTCGGCTCGTCGAGGATGTACAGCGTCTGGCCGGTCGCGCGGCGCGCCAGTTCCTTGGCAAGCTTCACCCGCTGCGCCTCGCCGCCCGACAGCGTCGTCGCCTGCTGGCCGACCTTGACGTAGCCCAGCCCGACCTCCGCCAGCATCGCCATGCGATCGCGGATCGGCGGCACCGCCTTGAAGAACTCGGCGGCGTCCTCGACGGTCATGTCGAGCACGTCGGCGATCGACTTGCCCTTGAACTTCACCTCCAGCGTCTCGCGGTTGTAGCGCGCGCCGTGGCAGACGTCGCAGGTGACGTAGACGTCGGGCAGGAAGTGCATCTCGATCTTGAGGACGCCGTCGCCCTGGCACGCCTCGCAGCGGCCGCCCTTGACGTTGAAGCTGAACCGCCCGGGCTTGTAGCCGCGCGCCAGGCTCTCGGGCAGGCCGGCGAACCAGTCGCGAATCTGGGTGAACGCGCCGGTGTACGTCGCCGGGTTCGAGCGCGGCGTGCGGCCGATCGGCGACTGGTCGATGTCGATCACCTTGTCGAGATGCTGCAGCCCGACGATCTTCTCGTGCTTGCCGGCCAGCATGCGCGCGCCGTTGAGGGTGCGGCTGGCGGCGGCGAACAGCGTGTCGATGGTGAAGCTCGACTTGCCCGACCCCGACACGCCGGTGATGCAGCAGAAGGTGCCGAGCGGGATCGACGCGGTGACGCCCTTGAGGTTGTTGGCGGTCGCGTTGTGGACGGTCAGCTTCTTGCCGTTGCCGCGGCGGCGCTTGGCCGGGACGGGGACCTCGCGGGTGCCGTTAAGATAGTCGGCGGTCACCGACCCCTCGGTCGCCAGCACCTGCGCCAGCGTCCCCTGCGCGACCACCGCGCCGCCATGGACGCCGGCGCCCGGCCCCATGTCGATGACATAGTCGGCGGTGCGGATCGCGTCCTCGTCATGCTCGACCACCAGCACGGTGTTGCCGAGATCGCGCAGCCGCCGCAGCGTCGCGAGCAGCATGTCGTTGTCGCGCTGGTGCAGCCCGATCGACGGCTCGTCGAGGACGTAGAGCACCCCCGACAGGCCGCTGCCGATCTGACTGGCGAGGCGGATTCGCTGCGATTCGCCGCCCGACAGCGTGCCGCTGGTGCGGTCGAGGTTGAGATAGTCGAGCCCGACATTGTTGAGGAAGCCCAGCCGCTCGACGATCTCCTTGAGGATGCGCTCGGCGATCGCGTTCTGCTGGTCGCCAAGGTGGTTGGGCAAGTCGGTGAAGAACGCCAGCGCGTCGACCACCGACAGATGGGTGGCATAGCTGATGTCGCGCATCGCCACCTTGACCGCCAGCGCCTCGGGCTTCAGCCGCGCGCCGCCGCACACCTCGCACGGGCGGCTCGACTGGTACTTGCCCAGCTCCTCCTTCATCCACGCGCTCTCGGTCTGGAGCAGGCGGCGGTTGAGGTTGCCGATCACGCCCTCAAACGGCTTGTTGACGTCGTAGCTCTTCTTGCCGTCGATGAAGGTCAGCGTCACCGGCTTACCGCGGGTGCCGTGGAGGATGACGCGCTGCACCTCCGGGGTCAGCTCGCCCCACGGCGTATCGAGCTTGAAGTCGTAGGCGCGCGCCAGGCTGCCCAGCACCTGCATGTAATAGGGGCTGGGCGGGTTGGACTTGGCCCACGGCACCACTGCGCCCTTCTTGATCGACAGGTCGTGGTTGGGGACGACCATGTCCTCGTCGAAGATCAGCTTCTCGCCCAGCCCGTCGCACGCCGGGCACGCGCCCTGGGGGGCGTTGAAGCTGAACAGCCGCGGCTCGATCTCGGCAATGGTGAAGCCCGACACCGGGCAGGCGAAGCGCTCGCTGAACACGATGCGCCCCGCCGGCGCGTGGTCGCCCAGCACCTCCGACTTGGCGGTGTGCAGTTCCACCGGCTCTAGGGGGTCGACATAGGCGAGGCCGTCGGCGAGCTTGAGCGCGGTCTCGAAACTGTCGGCGAGGCGCGTGGCGATGTCGCCGCCGATCACGAGGCGATCGACCACCACCTCCAGGTCGTGCTTAAACTTCTTGTCGAGCGCCGGCGCGTCGTCGATCTCGAACAGCTCGCCGTCGACGCGGACGCGGGTGAAGCCGGCGCGCTGCCACTCGGCCAGCTCTTTGCGATACTCGCCCTTGCGGCCGCGCACGACCGGGGCGAGCAGGTACAGCCGCGTCCCCTCGGGCAGGCTCATCACCCGGTCGACCATCTGGCTCACTTGCTGGGCGGCGATCGGCAGGCCGGTGGTCGGCGAATAGGGGATGCCGACCCGCGCCCACAGCAGGCGCATATAGTCGTAGATCTCGGTGACCGTCGCCACCGTGCTGCGCGGGTTGCGGCTGGTGGTCTTCTGCTCGATGCTGATGGCGGGGGACAGTCCCTCGATATGGTCGACGTCGGGCTTCTGCATCAGCTCCAGGAATTGACGCGCATAAGCCGACAGCGACTCGACATAGCGGCGCTGCCCCTCGGCATAGATGGTGTCGAAGGCGAGGCTCGACTTGCCCGAGCCGCTGAGGCCGGTGATGACGGTCAGCGTGTCGCGCGGGATATCGATATCGACATCCTTGAGGTTGTGCTCGCGCGCGCCGCGCACCGATATCGTGGTAAGGGACATAGGTTGGACTGTTCCAGCTTTGTTCTTGCGCGACAAGCCCCTGTCGGGCATGTTTACGGGCGGTGGCAACATGGGCCGCCGGGGCCGCCGCGACAAGCAAGTTGCATTGCGAGTTGCAGGAAGGGGACCGATCGACGCATGGTTGCCGCGATGGATGCCAAGCCGGGATTCTACGAGTTCTTCGCCGGCGGCGGCATGGCTCGGGCCGGGCTGGGTGACAGGTGGGAATGCCTGTTTGCCAACGACATCGACCCGAAGAAGGGCGCGGCCTATGCCGCCAATTGGGGGGCGGCGGCGCTTCATGTCGGTGACGTGGTCCGCGTCGCGGCCGACCAGCTGCCGGGACGGGCCGATCTGGTCTGGGCGTCGTTCCCCTGCCAGGATCTGTCGCTGGCGGGAGCAGGCGCGGGGCTGGCGGGCGAGCGGTCCGGCGTGTTCTGGCCGTTCTGGCGGCTGATGACCGCGCTTGCCGACACCGGCCGCAAGCCGCGCGCGATCGTGCTGGAGAATGTCTGCGGCCTCATCACCTCGCATGGTGGCGCGGATTTCGCGGCATTATGCAGGGCGGTCGCTGCGGCCGGCTATGGCGTCGGCGCGCTGGTGGTCGACGCGCAGCTGTTCGTGCCGCAATCGCGACCACGATTATTTGCTATCGCTACCGACCTCGACGAGTCTGCACCCGCATCGACCAGCGCCTATGCGGTCGACCAATGGCATCCCATGCGGCTGCGGCAGGCGCAGGCTGCGCTGCCCGAGCAGATTCGTCGTCACTGGCGCTGGTACGCGCCAGCCGCTCCCGTCCCACGGACCATCGGCCTGATCGATGTCGTCGAGGAGCGGCCGGCCGACGTCGCCTGGCACGACGCCGCCACGACGGCGCGGCTGCTGGCGATGATGAGCCCGGTCAACCGCATGAAGGTCGACGCGATGGCGGCGAGCTCCGGCAGCGCGGTCGGCACCGTCTACAAGCGCACCCGCATCGAGCAGGGCCGCAAGGTGCAGCGTGCCGAGGTGCGCTTCGACATGGCCGGCTGCCTGCGCACCCCGGCGGGCGGGTCGAGCCGGCAGACGATCATCACCGTCGAGGGCGGCCGGGTGCGCTCGCGGCTGATGTCGGCGCGGGAGACGGCACGGCTGATGGGGCTTGGCGACGACTATCGCCTGCCTAGCCGCTATTCGGAGGCGTACCACCTGACCGGCGACGGCGTCGCGGTGCCGGTGGTGAGGCACCTCGCGCGGACGATCCTGGAGCCGATGCTGATGCGGCGGTCGGCGTCGGTGCCGGTCTAAGGCGGGCGGCATGGCGATGCCCGGCACCGGCGGCTTCCGATCGGCGGCGATCACCTATCGGGAGAGAGCGGTCGCTGATCTGGAGCGCCGCACCGGCGTCTATGCACTCTGCGATCTCGACCAAATGCCGATCTATATCGGCCAGTCGGTCGACGGCATCCAGAACCGGGTGCGGCGTCACCTCACCTCCGCGCGGTCGGACATCATCGCCAACCGGCAGGTGGACGTCTGGGAGATCGCCTGGGTGATGGCGTGGCCTGCCAGCCCGGCGATCATCCCTGCGCTGGAGGCGGCTCTATACCATCACTGCAACGCTCGATCGCCGTTGATGAACGGCAGCGTGCCGATCCTGCCCGCCGATCCACCGCCAAGGGTAGCACCTGAGCAGATCGTGCAGGTGATGTCCGACGAGGAGATCGCGCGACGGCTCCAGGCTTCCGCGCGGCTGCCGCGGCAGATCGAGCATTACGGGCGGCTGGTCGACCACTATCTCAACGTCAAGAGCTCGGCCGAACTGCGCATGTCGATGGAGGCGCATTTCGATCGGCTGGCGCGCTACCACCATGGCTTCCTGGAGCAGGCCGGCTCCGCCCCGCGCGGATCGGAGGACGCACGGGACTGAGCCGCCTCAGTCGCCGTGGAGCAGCGACGACTTGCGTGGGATGGTCTCCCCCTGCGGCTGGTCCTTGTCGAGGCGGTCGCTGGGGCGGCGGGCGTCGCCCTGCTGCTGGTGCTCCGTCGACAGGTTGGGGTGATCGGTCTCGGTGGTGGGCTTGATCGGGTCGGACATGGGAGGCTCCTTCGAAAAGAGCCAACGGTCGCGGCTGACCGGCGTTCCCGTCAGTGCAGCGGCCGGCCGGACTCGCGCCACTGCGGCAGGATCGTCGAGGCCGGGGGCAGGTGGTCGTCGACGGGCGGGGCGACCGCCGCCGTGCTGCTGCCGCGCACTAAAGGCGGCATCGCCGGCGGGAGCGCCAACGGAAGCAAGCCGGAAATGATTTGATCCAACCAAGCTAGCGGGATCGACGACGATGGCTCAACTTCTGGCGCTGGCTGCAGGGCCTGCCTCTCAGCCAACATGCCCTCGCAGCCAACACGACCAACGTGTGTGTTCCAC
>NZ_CAHJXA010000086.1 GCF_903644135.1 Sphingomonas bacterium
TTTGCTCGCCGAGGCGTGGGTCGGCAGCGGTCGGCGCGGCGACGATCAAGACGCGGCGGGCGTTCCTCATGCCGGCGACCGTCGCCGGCGCTGCGAGCAGCGGCGATGCCGCGAGCCCGGCCAGCAGGGCGGCAATCCCTAGCCTCATCCGAACGCGCGCTTCATCAGATCGGTGGTGGAAGGGTCGAAGTCGCCGCCCCCCTTCTCCGCCGCCTTGGCCATCTCCTTGCCCAGCTCGACGCCGAACTGGTCGAACGAGTTGATCTGGAGGATCACGCCGTTGACGAACACGCGGTGCTCGTAGAACGCGATCAGCGCCCCCAACGTCCGCGCGTCGAGCTGGTCGAGCAGCAGCGTCGACGACGGCCGGTCGCCCGAGTAGCTGCGCGCAGGGTCATCGGCCTGCTTGCCCTTCATCAGCGCCGCGCCTTGCGCAAAGGCGTTGTTGAGGAGCGCGCGATGATGCTCCTCCGGCAACGTATCGCCCGGCTCGATCACCGCGATGAACTCGACCGGTACCAGATGCGTGCCCTGGTGGAGCAGCTGGAAAACCGCGTGCTGCGCGTCGGTGCCGACCCCGCCCCAGGTGATCGCCGCCGAGGGGCGGCCCAGCGGCTGGCCATCGACGGTCACGCCCTTGCCGTTCGACTCCATCTCCAGCTGCTGGAGGTAGCTCGGCAGCAGCCGCAGCCGCTCGTCATAGGCGAACGGCGCGCGCGTCTCGGCGTGGCGGACCTGGGTGTAATAGAGGTCGGCGAAGGCGGCGAGGGCGGGCGCGTTCTCGTGCAGCGCAGCGAGGCGGAAATGGCGGTCGACCTCCGCCGCGCCCTCCAGCATCTCCTCGAACCGGTCCCAGCCCAGCGCCAGCGCGGCGGGAAAGCCGATCGACGACCAGAAGGAGTAACGCCCGCCGACGCCCTCGTTGAACGGCAGCACCCGCGTCTCGTCGACGCCCCACTCGACCGCCTTGTCCGGTTGCGCGGTCAGGGCAACGACGCGACCATAGGGATCCTCGACGCCGGCCTCCGTCATCCAGGCGATGACGCTGTCGGCGTTCATCAGCGTCTCGGTGGTGGTGAAGGTCTTGCTGGCGACCAGCAGCAGCGTCGCGGCGGGGTCGAAGTCGCCGAACACGTCCTCCAGCGCCATGCCGTCGACATTGGAGACGATCGCGACGTCATAGCGCCCCGCCTCGCGGCCGAGCGCATCGACCAGCAGATGCGGCCCCAGCGCCGAGCCGCCGATGCCGACATGGAGGATGTGGCTGACCGGGCCGAACGCGCCCGCCTCGATCGCGTCGACCAGCTGGCGCATCCGGTCGTGATAGCCGCGCGCGACCGCGACGATCTCCGCCGCGCCCTCGCCGCGCTCATGGGTGTGGGTGACCGGCCGGTCCTCGGTGACGTTGACGTGCTCGCCGGCGAACAGCGCGTCGCGCCTGGCCGCGAGATCGCGGCTGGTCGCCAGCGCCGCGAACGCCGTCACCAGCTCGGGCGTCAGGTGCGTCTTGCTCCAGTCGAAATGGATGCCGGCAAGGTCGAGGCTGAACCGGCCCAACCGCTCGGGATCGGCTTCGAACAGCTCGGTCAGCCTGGTCTGGGGAAGTGCCTCGATCGCCGACCAGTCGCTCATCGTCCCGTTCCTCTATCCGTCCTGCCAGGCGCAACGGTCGGCGGGGCGCATGGCTCCCCCGGCTTGACCTTGGCGCGGCCATAGGCGAGTCCGCATCCCATGGCCAAGTCCGCCCCCGCCACTCCCCGATCCGAAGCGAGCGAGACGCTGCGCTTCCTGCTCACGCTGGCGCTGATCGTGCTGATCGTGCGCTCGTTCGTGTTCGCGCCCTATTCGATCCCGTCGGAATCGATGCTGCCGCGGCTGTTCATCGGCGACTATCTGTTCGTCACCAAATGGAACTACGGCTTCTCGCGCTGGTCGCTGCCCTGGGGCTGGCCGCTGATCCCCGGCCGCGTCCTGCCGCACACGCCGGAGCGCGGCGACGTGGTGGTGTTCCGCTCGCCGCCAGCCCCCGACGAGCATGACGTCATCAAGCGGGTGATCGGCCTGCCCGGCGATACCATCCAGGTGCGGCGAGGGCAGGTGATCCTGAACGGCGTCGCCATCCCTAAGGCGCGGGTGGCGGACTTCGTCATCCCGGTCACGCCCAACTACCATTGCGACGCGCAGTATCAGGACACCGATGCCGGCCGGCCGGTCTGCCGCTATCGCCGCTATCGCGAGACGCTGCCCGGCGGGCGCAGCTACGACGTGCTCGACCGTGGCTATTTCGCCGACCGCGACGACACCGACCTCTACACCGTTCCCGCCGGCAACGTGTTCCTGATGGGCGACAACCGCGACGACAGCGCCGACAGCCGCTTCGCCCCGCCCGCCGGCATGGGCTATGTCCCGCTGGAGCGGATCGAGGGCAAGGCGCAGGTCAGCTTCTTCTCGACCGACGGCTCGGCGAGCTGGGTAAAGCCATGGACCTGGGCGAGTGCCGCGCGCTGGAGCCGCATCGGGGAAGGGTTCTGAGCGAGCGTCCGGGCGATCTCGCCGACTGGCTGGCAGCGACGTTCGGCCGCGCTCCCGCCGACATCGCGCCCTATGAGCAGGCGCTGACCCATGGCAGCCTGTCGTCCGACAATTACGAGCGGCTGGAATATCTTGGCGACCGTGTGCTCGGCCTGGTTATGGCGGAGTGGCTGTTCGAGCTGTTCCCCGACGAGCCGGAGGGCCAGTTGTCGAAGCGGCTTAACGCGCTCGTCACCGGCCCGGTCTGCGCGGACATAGCGCGGGCGATCGGCGCGCGCGATCATCTGCGTCTGGGCAAGCAGGCGCGCGACGACGGCGCGACCGACAGCGACAACATCCTGGGCGACGTGACGGAGGCGCTGATCGGGGCCTGGTACCGCGAGGCGGGGCTCAACGCCGCGCGCGGCTTCATCCGCGCCGCCTGGGGCGATCGCGTCACCCGCGCCGGCAAGGCCCCGCAGCACCCCAAATCGGCACTGCAGGAATGGGCCGCCGCCAAGGGTCGCGCCAGCCCCGAATACAGCATCCGCGACCGCTCGGGCCCCGGCCACGCACCGGTCTTCACCGTCGCCGTCGCCGTCGGCCGGCTGAGCGCCGAGGCGAGCGGCAGCAGCAAGCAGGAGGCGGAGACGGCGGCCGCAAAGGCGTTGCTGGAGAAAGTGGCGTGACCCAGCATTGCGGCCTCGTCGCCGTCGTCGGCGCGCCCAACGCGGGCAAGTCGACGCTGGTCAATGCGCTGGTCGGCCAGAAGGTCGCGATTGTCAGCCCCAAGGCACAGACGACCCGCACCCGCCGGATGGGCGTCGCCATCGAGGAGGAGGCGCAGCTGTTGCTGGTCGACACGCCCGGCATCTTCGCGCCGCAACGCCGCCTCGACCGGGCGATGGTCGCGGCAGCCTGGGGCGGGACCGAGGGCGCGGACCTCCTCGTGCTGGTGGTGGACGGCAAGGGCGGGCTGGGCGAGAAGGTGGAGCGGATCGTCGAGGCGCTGCAGGGCCGAAGCGAGCCGTTGTGGCTGGTCCTCAACAAGGTCGACCTCGCCGACAAGCCCAAGCTCCTCGTCCATGCCGAGCGCCTCAACGCGCAGCTCC
The DNA here is from genome assembly GCF_903644135.1 of Sphingomonas bacterium. Taxonomy (GTDB): domain Bacteria; phylum Pseudomonadota; class Alphaproteobacteria; order Sphingomonadales; family Sphingomonadaceae; genus Sphingomonas. Next base: position 3,624 of record NZ_CAHJXA010000086.1, read on the forward strand.
GCTTCGCCGAGACCTTCTTCGTGTCGGCACAGACCGGCGACGGCGTGGCCGAACTGAAGCACGCGCTTGCCGCGGCGATGCCGGCGGCGCCGTGGCATTATCCGGAGGATCAGGTCAGCGACGCGACCGAGCGGGCGCTGGCGGCGGAGGTGACGCGCGAGCAATTATATCTCCAGCTCCACGCCGAGCTGCCCTATGCCAGCGCGATCGAGACCGAGCGCTATGAGGAGCGCGCCGACGGCTCTGTCGAAATCCACCAGCAGATCATGGTCGAGCGCCCAACCCAGCGCGCGATCGTGCTGGGCAAGGGCGGCGCGCGCATCAAGGCGATTGGCGAGCGCGCCCGCACCGAGCTGGCGGCGTTGATGGAGCGGCCGGTGCACCTCTATCTCCACGTCAAGGTACGGCCGGGTTGGGACGAGGATCGCGAGGTCTATCGCGACCTGGGGCTCGACTGGGTGGAGTGACGCCCCGACGCATCGGGGCTTTGTACGGTCATCGTCCGCACCGATGCGGCGGACGGCGAGGCTGTGCGTTCGGTGGTCTGACAGGAGGGGCCGATGGACGTGCAGCGACCAAGGAGCGGGCGGCGGCTTTTCCAGCGGTCGTCGATGGCGGCGGGGCTGGCGGCGCTGGGCATCGTCTATGGCGATATCGGCACCAGTCCGCTCTACGCCTTCAAGGTCGCGGTCCAGGCGGCGGGCGGCAATGCCGGCGTCGCGGCGGTCGGCGTCGCTTCCCTGATCATCTGGTCGCTGGTGCTCGTCGTCTCGGTCAAATACGCGGTGCTGATCCTGCGTGCCGACAATCATGGCGAGGGCGGGGTGGTGGCGATGCTGGCGTTGCTGGGCGCGCGCGATGCCGCCCCGCGCAGCCGCCATGCCGCGCTGCTGCTGCTCGGCCTGGTCGGTGCGGCGTTGCTGTATGGCGACGGCGCGATCACGCCCGCCATCTCGGTGCTGAGCGCGGTCGAGGGGCTGAAGGTCGATGCGCCGCATCTCGGTCCGGCGGTGCTGCCGATCACCGTCGCGATCCTCATCGCGCTGTTCCTGGTTCAGGCGAAGGGCACCGGGTTCATCGGCCGGATCTTCGGGCCGGTGATGCTGGCCTGGTTCGGCATCGTCGCCCTGCTCGGGGTGGGAGCGCTGGTCCGCCATCCCGCCGCGCTCGACGCGCTCGATCCGGCCCGCGCGATCGGGTTCGTGGCGCACGCGCCGCTCAAGGTGAGCTTCGCGGTATTGGGCGCGGTGTTCCTCGCGGTGACCGGCGGCGAGGCGATGTACGCCGACATGGGCCATTTCGGCCGGTTTCCGATCCGGCTCGCCTGGTTCGCGGTGGCGCTGCCGGCGCTGGTGCTCGACTATCTGGGGCAGGCGGCGCTGATCGCCGTCGATCCCCGTGCCATCGACAACCCGTTCTACGGGCTTGCGCCGGACTGGGCGCATTATCCCCTGGTGCTGTTCGCGACGGCGGCGACGGTCATCGCCAGCCAGGCGATCATCTCCGGCGTGTTCTCGCTGACCCAGCAGGCGATCCAGCTCGGCTTCCTGCCGCGGCTCGACATCCGCCACACCGCGGCCGACCAGGAAGGGCAGGTGTACCTGCCGCTCGCCAACTGGCTGCTGGCGGCGGGGACGCTGGCGGCGGTGCTGATCTTCCGCTCCTCCGACGCGCTGGCGGGCGCCTACGGCATTGCGGTGTCGGGGCTGATGGCGATCTCGACCTTCCTGGCGGCGCTGATCGCGATCCGCTGGGGCTACAACCCGGTGCTGGTGGTGGCGGTGAATGGCGGGTTCTTCCTGCTCGACCTGGTGTTCTTCGCCGCCAACGCGATGAAGCTGCTGGAGGGCGGCTGGTTCCCGCTGCTCATCGCCGGGGTGATCGCGTTCCTGATGCTGACCTGGCGCACCGGCGTCGGGCTGATCGAGCAGGCGCGCGCCCATCTGCGCGAGGACGAGGCGGCGTTCCTCGCCAAGCTCGACGAGGCCGCGCCCTGCCGCAGCGACGGCATCGGCGCGTTCCTCAGCGCCGCGCCGACCGGCGTGCCGCTGGCGATGACCCACCATGTCCGCCACAATCGCGCGCTGCAGAAGCGGCTTGCGCTGGTGTCGGTGACGATGACCGACAGGCCGTTCGTCACCGATGCCGAGCGCGCCACCGTCACCCGGCTGGCCCCCGATATCGACCGGGTGGTGCTGCGCTTCGGGTTCATGGACGATGTGGCGATCCCCAAGGGGCTGGCCTGTGCCGGCCTGTTCACGGCTGCAGAACTCGACGAGGTCAGCTATTACATCGGCCGGGAGACGGTAATCGCCGATGCCGGCATCCGCGGCATGGCCCCATGGCGCGAGGCCTTGTTCATCTCCATGCAGCGCAACACCGCCCCGACCGGCAGCTCGTTCTGCATTCCCTCGCAGCAACTGGTCGAGATCGGCACCGAGGTCAGGATCTGACGTCGTCAGCCGACCCCTTGCGGCACCGTCACTCCATTGCCGCGAGCAGTCGCTGGACGTCGACGATCGCGAACCCGGTATAAGAGTCGGCGGCACCATAGGGCAGCAGCAGCGTGCCATCCTTGACCACTCCACCGCAGCTATAGACGACGTTCGAGACATAGCCGTCGCGCCCCGCTTCTTCGGGGCGGAGCAGCGGTCTCGGTAGGCGTTTGAGCACCTTGGCCGGGTCGTCGCGATCCAGCAGGCAGGCACCGATCGTGTAGTTGCGGATCGTCCCCACGCCATGGGTCAGGAGCAGCCAGCCCTCGTCCAGCTCGATCGGCGAGCCGCAATTACCGATCTGGGCGAACTCCCAGGCGTAGCGCGCCGTCATGATCTGCTGGCGGACGGTCCAGGCGACCAGATCGTCCGACTCGGCGAGCCACAGGCTTTCGCCGTCCTGCCGGCTGACCATCAGGTATTTGTCGTCGACCCGCCGCGGAAAGATCGCGCCGCCCTTGCTTCCGGCGATCTCGCCGGTGATCGGCCACAGGTCGAAACAGTCGAAATCATGGCCTTCCATGATCTGCAGCTGCGATCCGTCGGTGCCGACCGCCGTGTAGCTGCCGAGATAGCGGATGCTGTCGTCCGGCTCGACTAGCCGGACGAGGCGCATGTCCTCCAGCCCGCGCGCCTGGCTCGGCAACACGGGAAACAGCACGCTTTCGGAGGCGTGCCGGCTATCGGTGAAGGTGATCTGCGCACCTCCGTCGGGATGTTCCTCGATCTTGGGCGACACCGCGATCTTGCTGTGCTCCTCCAGCTTCAGCTGCTCGCCGCCGTCCCAGAGCAGCGCGCGGAAGGTGATCGACGAAATATGTCCCTCGCCGATCCCGCGCAGCGATGTGATGAGCCGCACCGATCCTTCGGGGACCTTGTCCTGACGCGGATGGAGCATGACGCTGGGGTTGAACAACGCCGCCGCCTCGAACGCATATTCCTGCGTGACATAGCCCCCGAACAGCAGCTGGCGGCGGTCGTCGAGATCGCGCACGCCAGGCACCAGTTCGGCCGCCGCCAAGGCGTTGCGGCGCAGCGTCGCCGGCGCGTCGCGGTGCCGGCCGTCAAGCCGCTGGTCGGTGAAGCGCAGCGCCAGGTCGAGATGCGCTTCGTCGATCGCACGCACCTGCGCCAGCACGCGGTTGAGGCGGCCGTCATGACCGTCGCCGCGATCGGCGGCGGTCGCGAGATCGAACGGCCGCAGCACGGTGCGCTCCGGATCGGGCCGGAGCGTCAGCTCCAGGCGGCGGGCGAGCGGTTCCTCGGCCGTGACCGCCGCCAACAAGGCTTCCGCATCCTGCCCGTCGCTCATACCGCCTAAATCCCACTCACCAGCAGCTTGTCGATCCGTCGCCCGTCGAGGTCGACCACCTCGAACCGCCAGCCCTGCTCGACGAAGCTCTCGCCTTCCTGCGGCAGGTGCCGGAACGAGGCCAGCGCCAGCCCGGCGACGGTCGCATAGTCGCGGTCCTCCGGCAGGTCGATGCCGAGCCGGTCGGCGAGCGCATCGGCCGCCATCGTGCCCGCGACCAGCAGGCTGCCATCGTCGCGCTCGACCACATTGGGGTCCTCGTCGGGATGGGTGTCGCTGGCGAACTCGCCGGCGATCGCGGCGAGCAGGTCCGCCGGGGTCACGATCCCCTCGAAATGGCCGTATTCGTCGTGGATCAGCGCCATCGGCACCTCCGCCCCGCGCAGTGCGTCGAGCGCGTCCATCGCGTCGATCTGGTCGATCACCACCGGGGCCTTGCGCATCAATACCTTGAGGTCGAGCGGCTGTCCCCGGAATAGCGCCGCGGCGATGTCGCGCGCCTGGACGACGCCGACCACCGCGTCGATCGAGCCGTCGCCGACCGGCAGCCGCGTGCGCGGGCTCTCCAGCAGCTTGGTACGGATGTCGTCGGCCGACAGCGAGCAGTCGAGCCAGTCGACGTCGGTGCGCGGCGTCATCACTTCGCGTACCGGCCGGTCGGCGAGCCGCACCACGCCGGAGATGATCGAGCGCTCATGCTCCTCGATCACGCCGGACTTCGACGCTTCGGCGACGATCAGCTGCAGCTCCTCGGCGGTGACCTGATCCTCGTTGGTGCGGTTGAGGCCGAGCAGGCGGAAGAACAGCCCGCTGGTCGAATCGAGCAGCCAGACCAAGGGCGCGGTGCCGATCGCCAGCCACCGCATCGGCAGCGCCATCGTCGCCGCGATCGGCTCGGGATTGCGCAGCGCGACCTGCTTGGGGATCAGCTCGCCCGCGATCAGCGAGACGATCGTGGTCAGGCCGATGACCAACGCGATGCCGACATCGTGCGCGGTGTCCGGGGCGAGGCCGGTCCGTGCCAGCCGCGCCGCAACCGGCTCGCCCAGGCTCGCGCCGGAGAACGCGCCGGTGACGACCGCGATCAGGGTGATGCCGATCTGCACCGTCGACAGGAACTTGCCCGGATCGGCCGCAAGGATGATCGCCGCCTGTGCGCCGCGCGCGCGGCGGGGGTGCGCCCGCGCCATCGCCTCGAGCCGCGCCTTGCGCGCCGAGACGATCGCCAGCTCGCTCATCGCGAAGACACCGTTGACCGCGATCAGCACCAGCAGGATGACGACGTCGATCCAGGGGAAGGGAGGGAGCGGCGCCATCGGTGCGGCTCCCTTGTGCCGCGCTTCCGTGCGGGGGGCAATGCGGCTTTGCGATCAGGACCGCCGCTCGGCGAAGAAGGCGCGCAGCAACGCCGCCGCTTCCGCCTCGGCGATGCCGGCATAGACTTCCGGCCGGTGATGGACCGTCGGCTGCGCGAACAGGCGCGGGCCATGCTCGACCGCGCCGCCCTTGGGATCGGGCGCGGCATAATAGAGCCGGGCGATGCGGGCATGGGCGATCGCGCCGGCGCACATCGCACATGGCTCCAGCGTCACCCACAGGTCGCAATCCTCCAGCCGGTCGCGGCCCAGCGCCGCCGCCGCCGCGCGCAGGGCCAGGATCTCGGCATGGGCGGTCGGATCGCACAATGTCCGCGGGGCATTGCCGGCGAGGGCGATCACCTCGCCGCCGCGCATCACCACCGCGCCAACCGGCACTTCCCCGGCG
>NZ_CAHJXA010000087.1 GCF_903644135.1 Sphingomonas bacterium
TGCCGGCAAGGAGACCAGCCAGCCGCCGGTCAAGGTCGAGCAACACCGCCAGCGCCGTTCGGGCGGCCGGGGCGGCATAGCCGATCGCCAGCGCCTGCTCTGCCTCACGAGGCGTGGTTACCGGCGCGTTTACCATCTTGTTTGAACCCCGGTTATCATCCCCCGCCGCATAGCCGAGCCTTCTTCCGCAAGACACGGGTGGGCATTCGCGCGATGAACTGGTTAGGCAAGCTTCGCGGGACGGCGCGCTGCAACAGCGGCGGCTTCCTGACGCGGCTCGCGCGCCACCGGGGCGGCAATACGCTCGCGATCATGGCGGCGGCACTGATTCCGATGATCGCGCTCACCGGATCGGCAGTCGACACTGCGCGGCTCTACGTCGTCAAGGTTCGGCTGCAACAGGCCTGCGACGCGGGCGCGCTCGCCGGACGCAAGACCATGGACACCACGGCATCGGCGACGACGCCGCCCAACCTCGACGCCAATGCGACGACACAGGCGCGTGCGTTCTTTGCCAATAATTTCATCAGCGGCTACATGGGCACGCCGGCGTTTACTTCGACGACGTCGCCCTACCCGTTCACGGTAAGCAAGACCGCCGACTATCAGGTCTCGGCAACCGCTACCACGACGGTGCCAATGACGCTGATGAAGATGCTGCCGTTCGGGATGCCCGCTCAGACGCTGACCGTCACCTGCCAAGCGCGCTACGATGTTGCCGATACCGACATCGTGTTCGTCCTCGACACCACCGGCTCCATGTCGTGCCTGCCGAGCCAGACCGACCCGCAGTGCGACAGCTACGTCAGCAGTGCGGGAACGACGGCCTATACGCATCCCACGGACTCAAGCCTCGGCGCAGCAAGCGGGTCGACCGGCAGTGCCAATGACAGCGTGGCCGGCTATCCTGGCTCGACCGGCTATTACGTGCCCGAGCAGAGCGGATCGCGCATCTCGGCCGTGCGCCAGGCGGTGGTGAATTTCTATAACACGGTCGCTTCCAACGCCGACCCTTCCACGCACATCCGCTACGGCTTCGTTACCTATTCGTCGACAGTCAACGCTGGCAAGGCGATCATGAGCGCGAGCCCGAGCTATATGCTTGGCGGTGCAGGCACCAACGGGAGCAATCTCTGGACCTATCAGTCTCGATACATCGACCCGACCAACACAGCCAGTCAGTACCAGGTGTCGCAGTCGTCCGCCTATGACAGCACGCCCAATGCCAGTTGCAACGGGTCGACCCGCACGCCCGCCGTTACTGGCAGCCAGCCCTATACCTTCGACACGACCAGCCGCGCCACCGTCGTCAGCAAGTCATGGGACAGTTCGCAGAACAAGTGCAAGGTCACCACGACCGTCTATGGGCCGAACTGGACCTATGGACCTGCGTCGTACGATGTCAGCAGCTTCCTGAGCAATACATCGGTGACCGATCCCAGCAAGCTCGATGGCACCACCAGCAGTTGGCAGGGCTGCATCGAGGAACGGCAGACGACAGCCGGCACCAGCTCGTTCAGCAACAGCTCGCTACCGCCGGACCTGGATCCCGACCTGATCCCCGATTCGGACCCGACCCGATGGAAGCCGATGTGGCCACAGATCATCTATTGGCGGAACTATGGAACGCTCGGTAATGGCTGGTACGGTAACACGACGAACGTCATGGATACGTCCGCGAACGCTGGCGACACCGATAAGACCGCATATTACTCTTCGAACAACGTCCCCAGCGCCTTTTCGTTCTATTACTACGGCTCGGGCAACAATGCCAACTACTTCCAGAAGGCGGGCCTTGCACCATGCGGCAAGCCGATCCGCCGCGTGTCGACGATGACGCAGCAGGATGTGACCAATTACGTCAACGCGACTGATTTCGTACCGCAGGGTGGCACCTATCACGACGCGGGCATGATCTGGGGCACGCGCCTGCTGTCAACTTCGGGCGTGTTCGCCAGTGATGTCGGCGCGTGGCCGGGACGCCAGCCGACCAACAAGATCATCGTCTTCCTAACCGACGGTTCGATGTCGCCGAGCCTGACGAGCTACAGCCTCTATGGTCTCGAATATTTCGACAAGCGGGTGACCAACGGCGATTACGCTCCGCCTGCCGCCGCCAGTCCCAACACGCAGCAGACCGCCTATCATAATGCCCGCTTTCTGGCGGAATGCTCCAAGGCGAAGTCGATGAACATCAACGTCTGGACGGTGATGATCACGACCAACGGCACACCGACAACACAGCTGTCGCAATGTGCGACGACAACGGCGCAGGCCTTGGTGAGCTCCAGCGGCAGTGACCTGAACGCGAAGTTCCAGGCGATTGCGAAGCAGGTCGCGATGCTGCGGATATCGCAATGATCCAGCGCCTCATCCGCCGGCTACGCCGCGATCGCCGCGGCGCGACCATCATCGAGTTCGCAATCATCACCCCGGTGATGATGCTGCTGCTGATGGGTTTGATGGATATGCTGTTTCAGCAATATGCCCAGTCGATCCTGACCGGCGCGGTGCAGAAAGCCGGGCGGGACTCCACCATCCAGGGAGCCGACACTTCCGCCGTCGACGCCAAGGTGGTGACAATGATGCACTCGCTGCTCGCAACGCCCAGCCAGTCCTGCCCCAGCACCACTGCGACGACATGGTGCTCGGCTCGGTTCGCTTATGACAACTTCACCGAAGTGGCGCCCGAGCCGTTCACCGACAGCAACAACAACGGCAAGTGCGACAATGGCGAGCCGTTCAGCGACGTCAACGCGAACGGGACATGGGACGCCAATCCCGGGGCCAGCGGCGAAGGCGGCGCAGGCAGCGTCGCACTCTATACAATGACCATCACCTACAAACACCTGTTTCCCGTCGCGACGATGCTCGGTTGGTCCAGCACGGCGACGATCCAAGCGTCGACACTGCTCAAGAACCAGCCCTATGCGACCCAGGCGGTGACGCCGACGATCACTGGAACCTGCCCGTGAGCCGCATATCAACCTTGCTGAGGTCCACGCGGCGGCTGCGTCACGATCGCAGCGGGCTCGCCCTGCTAGAGTTCGCCTTCACCCTTCCCGTGGTGCTCGCGGCCGGCATGTACGGTGTCGAGACCGCCAACCTGGCGCTGGTCAATCTTCGCATCAGCCAAATCGCGCTCAACCTGGCGGACGATGCGGCGCGTGTCGGCGTCACCCCGCTCAGCACGGAGCAGCTGCGTGAGGTCGATATGAACGATGTCCTGCAGGCGGCGCGTTATCAGGGCAGCAGCATCGGCCTCACCAACAGGGGGCGTGTGATCATCTCAAGTCTGGAGAACATTCAGCAAAGCTATGACGCCGCGCCGGTGCAACGAATCCATTGGCAACGTTGTATCGGTCAGAAGGGCAGTGTTTTGGCGGACAGCGCCTATAACTCAAGCTATGGTACCGCCACGCCGGTCGTTACCGCAGGCACGGATTCAACGCCTGCCAACGCCGGCACGCTCCAGCCGCTCGGGATGGGCGATCCGGGATCGACGGTGTCCGCGCCCCCTGGCTCAGGCGTGGTGTTCGTCGAGATCAATTACAATTACAAACCGCTGATCAGCAATTACCTGATCGGGACCACGTCACGTATCCACTATGTCGCGTCGTTCATCGTGCGCGACAACCGCGACTTCTCGCACATCTATCCCTCGCCGGCATCCGTGCCCTCGACCTGTGACAAGTACAACGCCTAGACGCTACCGGTAACACACCTTCCGAACCGTCTTCACCACCCGTTCCGCATCGATCAGCGCCGCCTTTTCCAGGTTCGCCGCATAAGGCAGCGGCACGTCCTCGTCGGTGACGCGCAGCACCGGCGCGTCGAGGTCGTCGAAGCCCTCCTCCATGCAGATGGTGACGATCTCGGACGCGATCGAGCAGGTCGGCCAGGCTTCGTCGACCACCACCATGCGGTTGGTCTTGGCAAGGCTCGCCAGCACCGCCGACTTGTCGAGCGGGCGCAGCGTGCGCAGGTCGATCACTTCCGCGTCGATGCCCTCGCCGGCCAGCGTCTCGGCAGCTTCGAGCGCGAGGCCGACGCCGATCGAATAGCTGACGATCGTAACATCCTTGCCCTCGCGCATCGTCCGCGCCTTGCCGATCGGCAGCACCCAATCGTCGAGCTTCGGAACCTCGAACGATCGGCCGTAGAGCAGTTCGTTCTCCAAAAACACGACCGGATCCTCGGTGCGGATCGCCGCCTTGAGCAGCCCCTTGGCGTCCTGCGCGTCATAGGGCGCGATGACGATCAGGCCGGGGACGCTGGCGTACCAGGGCGCATAGTTCTGGGAATGCTGCGCGCCGACGCGGGACGCCGCGCCGTTGGGGCCGCGGAACACGATCGGGCAGCGCATCTGTCCGCCCGACATGTAGTTGGTCTTGGCGGCCGAGTTCACGATGTGGTCGATCGCCTGCATCGCGAAGTTGAAGGTCATGAACTCGACGATCGGCTTCAACCCGCCCATCGCCGCGCCGGTGCCGACGCCGGCGAAGCCGTATTCGGTGATCGGTGTGTCGATGACGCGGGCGTCGCCGAACTCGTCGAGCAGGCCCTGGGTTACCTTGTACGCGCCCTGATACTGCGCGACCTCCTCGCCGATCACGAACACGCGGTCGTCGGCGCGCATCTCCTCCGCCATCGCATCGCGCAGCGCTTCGCGGACGGTGGTCTTGACTATCTCGGTGCCGGCCGGAACGGCGGGATCGCGAACTTCCGCGTCGTGCTTCGCCGCATCGAACATCTGGAGCGCGCCGGTCTCGACCTGGTGCGGAGTGTTGCTCTCCGGCACCGGCGGTGCCTCGTCGGCGGGCTGCTCCTCCTTGGTGGCGACGTTGGCGTCCTCGCCCGAGCGTTCCTCGGTGATCGCGTCCGCGTTCCCGGCCGCACCATCCTCCGCCAGCGTCATGATGACGGTGCCGACCTTTACGTTATCGGTACCCTCGGCGACCAGGATCTTGCCGACGACGCCCTCGTCGACCGCCTCGAACTCCATGGTCGCCTTGTCGGTCTCGATCTCGGCCATGATGTCGCCGGACTTGACCTCGTCGCCCTCCTTGACCAGCCACTTGGCGAGCGTGCCCTCCTCCATCGTCGGGGACAGCGCCGGCATCTTGATCTCGACGCCCATCAATAGGACTCCACCAGCACGTCGGTATAGAGCTCGGCCGCTTCCGGCTCCGGCGTGCTCTCGGCGAAGTCGGCCGCCTCGCTGACCTGTTTGCGGGTAGCCTGCTCGATCGCCTTCAGCTCGTCCTCCTTGACGCCCTGCTCCGCGAGCAGCCGCTTGACGTGCTCGATCGGGTCGGACTTGTCGCGCACCGCCTGCACCTCGTCGCGGCTGCGGTACTTGGCGGGATCGCTCATCGAGTGGCCGCGGTAGCGATAGGTCTTCATCTCCAGGATGATCGGCCCCTTGCCGGCGCGCACCCAGGCCAGCGCCTCCTCGGCGGCACCGCGGCAGGCGAGGACGTCCATGCCGTCGACCTGGATGCCGGGTATGCGGAAGCTCTCGCCGCGCTTGTAGAGCTGGTCCTCGGCCGACGAGCGATGGACGCTGGTGCCCATCGCATACTGGTTGTTCTCGATGACGTAGATCATCGGCAGCTTCCACAGCTCGGCCATGTTGAAGCTCTCGTAGACCTGCCCCTGGTTGGAGGCACCGTCGCCGAAATAGGCGAGGCAGACGCCGCCGTCGTTCTTGTATTTGTGGCTGAACCCCAGGCCGGTGCCAAGCGAGACCTGCGCGCCGACGATGCCGTGGCCGCCGTAGAACTTATGCTCGACGCTGAACATGTGCATCGAGCCGCCCTTGCCCTTGGAGATGCCGGCGGCGCGGCCGGTCAGCTCCGCCATGACGTCCTGCGGCGGAATCCCGCACAGGAGCATATGGCCATGGTCGCGATAGCCGGTGATGACGCTGTCCTTGTCGCTCAGCGCCGACTGCAGCCCGACCGCGACCGCCTCCTGGCCGATATAGAGGTGGCAGAAGCCGCCGATCAGCCCCAGCCCGTACAGCTGCCCCGCCTTCTCTTCGAAGCGGCGGATCAGCAGCATGTCCTTGTAGAAGCGCAGCAACTCGTCTTTCGACGCTTGATAGGGTTTGGGTTCGCTGGGACGCTCGCGATTGGGGATCGGTGGCTCTGCTGGACGACTGGGGGCTTTTGCCACTGACGGACCTCAACTCGAAGATGAACCGCCGCTATAGGCCCGGTCGCCCCTGCTTCGCAATCGGATGCGGGCCGGTGCGGGGCGGCGGAGGCGACAATCGGCGCTGCGCCCGCCGGTAGTGCAACTTGGTTGCCCTGCGCCCGCCTCGCCGCCTAAGGCGAGCCGCCCATGGCTGCTCCCCACCCGTTCCGTATAGCCAATTTCCGGGCCTATTGGGTCGCGCGGCTGACGACGACGCTGGCGCAGAACGCGATGATCATCGTCATCGGCTGGCAGACCTATCGCATCGCCCGCACCACCATGGACCAGCAGCATGCCGCCGCGCAGCTCGGGCTGATCGGGCTGCTGCAATTCTTTCCGCTGTTCCTGACGACGCCGATCACCGGGCTGGTCGCCGATCGCCTCGACCGCCGGCTGATCGCGCGGGTGACGCTGACCATGCAGCTCGCGGCGGCGCTGATCCTAGGCTGGACCACCTGGTCGGGCGCGATCGGGCTGCCGGTGATCTTCACCGTCGCGGTGCTGCTCGGCCTCGCCCGCGCCTTTGCGGGGCCGGCGCTGGGAGCGCTTGCGCCCAATCTCGTCCCGCCGGAGATGCTGCCGACCGCGATCGCGCTCAGTTCGACCTCGTGGCAGGGCGGCGGCATCGTCGGCCCGGCGATCGGCGGCTTCGCCTATGCCGCCGCGCCGTGGCTTGCCTACGCCTTGGCCAGCGCACTGTTCGGCCTGGCGCTGGTCGCGGTCTTCCTGATCGGGCCGGTGCCGCGGCCGCCACGGCAGACCGGCGTGCACCCGCTGCGCCAGATCGCCGACGGCCTAGGTTATGTCTGGCAGAACAAGCTGGTGCTCGGCTCGATCACCCTCGACCTTTTCGCGGTGTTCCTGGCCGGCACCAGCGCGCTGCTGCCGATCTATGCCGCCGATTTGCTCCATGTCGGCGAGCGGGGATTGAGTTTGCTCGCCGCAGCCCCCGCGGTCGGGGCGGGCGTGACGGCGGTGCTATTCTCGCTGCGCCCGCTGAAGACTCAGGTCGGTCCCAAGATGCTGGGCGCGGTGATCGTCTATGGCGGCGCGACGATCGTCTTCGGCCTGTCGCGCGCGATGCCGCTCAGCTTCTTGGCGCTGGCGATCGCTGGGGCGGCGGACATGTTCTCCGTCTATATCCGCAGCTCGCTGATCCAGCTCCATACCCCCGACGCGATGCGCGGGCGGGTCGGCGCGGTGTCGCAGCTCACCATCTCCGCCTCCAACGAGCTGGGGGAGGCCGAGTCGGGCTTTCTCGCCTCGATCCTCGGCGCGACCGGGGCGGTGATGGTCGGCGGCGGCGGCGCGGTGGTGGTGACGCTCGCCTGGATCTTCCTGTTCCCCGCGCTGCGCCGGGCGCGGACATTCGACCCCCCTGCCGCGTTGGAGCGGACGGCATTGGAGATGACCCCATGAAGGCAGACACCATCCTCGACACCATCGGCCACACCCCGCACATTCGGGTGCAGCGGCTGTTCCCCGGGTCCGAAGTGTGGATCAAGTCGGAGCGGTCCAACCCCGGCGGCTCGATCAAGGACCGTATCGCCCTCGCCATGATCGAGGCCGCGGAGGCCGGCGGCCAGCTCCAGCCTGGCGGCACGATCATCGAGCCGACCAGCGGCAACACCGGCGTCGGCCTGGCGATGGTCGCGGCGGTCAAGGGCTACAAGCTGGTGCTGGTGATGCCCGAGTCGATGTCGCTGGAGCGCCGCCGGCTGATGCTCGCTTATGGCGCGACCTTCGACCTGACCCCGCGCGAGAAGGGGATGAAGGGTGCTATCGAGCGCGCGCTGGAGCTGGTCGAGCAGACCCCCGGTGCCTGGATGCCGCAGCAGTTCGAGAACCCGGCCAATATCGACGTCCATGTCCGCACCACCGCGCAGGAAATCCTGGAGGACTTCGCCGACGCGCCGATCGATGTGCTCATCACCGGCGTCGGCACCGGCGGCCACATCACCGGCGTCGCCGAGACGCTGAAGAAGACCTGGCCGGGCCTCAAGGCCTATGCGGTCGAGCCCGCCGCTTCGCCCGTGATCGCCGGCGGCCAGCCGGGGCCGCACCCCATCCAGGGCATCGGCGCAGGCTTCATTCCCGCCAACCTCCACACCGCCGCGATCGACGGCGTGATCGAGGTCGACGCCGCCGTCGCCAAGGACATGGCGCGGCGCGCGGCGTCCGAGGAGGGGATGCTGGTCGGCATCTCGTCCGGCGCGACGCTGGCCGCGATCCTGCAGAAGCTGCCCGACCTGCCCGACGGCGCGCGCGTGCTGGGCTTCAACTACGATACCGGCGAGCGCTATCTGTCGGTGCCTGATTTTCTGCCGGAAGCCTGACGGGCGGCGCTGATGGCCGGTGAACTGCTGCTCGACGCCGGGATGCGGGCCCGGCGTGCGTCCGCCCCAGCGCCGTTGACCCTCATGCTGGTGCTGATCGCGGCGCTGGCCGTGCTGGTGCCGACGCTGGTGGTGCTGCGCTCGACCGGGCCGCAGCGCTATCGCGACATCGTCGCCATTCCCGCGCGGGTGGTGCCGCGTACCGAATTACCGCCGGTCGAGCCGGTCAAGCTGGTCGACCTCGCCCCCGACGATGCGCGCCGCTACAACGCCGCCCAGCCTTTCTCGGTCGATCCCGTCCCCGCCGCGCGCCCGTTCCGCTTCACCGGCGGCAGCGATGACCGCGCCCGTGCCACCGACTGCCTGGCCGCGGCGGTGATCTATGAGGCGGGCGACGACGCGATCGGCGAGCGTGCGGTCGCGCAGGTGATCCTCAACCGACTGCGCCACCCGGCCTATCCCAAGACGGTCTGCGGCGTCGTGTTCCAGGGATCGGAACGCACCACCGGTTGCCAGTTCACCTTCAGCTGCGACGGGGCGCTTTCCCGCTGGAAACCGTCCGAGGCCGGCTGGCGGCGCGCGCGCGAGGTCGCGGCGGCGGCGCTGGCCGGGTC
>NZ_CAHJXA010000088.1 GCF_903644135.1 Sphingomonas bacterium
ATGCCGTAGAGCGGCTTGCCGTCCGCCATATCCTCGGCGACCATCGCGTTGGTCAGCGACATCATCTCGGTCCCGCCAGCGACGACGAGATCCTCCATGCCGCTCATGATCTGCGCGGCGGCGAAGTTCACCGCCGTGATCCCGCCGCCACAGAAGCGGTCGAGCGTCGTGCCCGACGCCTTTACGTCATAGCCCGCGTCGAGCGCCGCCATCCGTCCGAGATCGCCACCCTGCTTGCCGCGCTGCGTGCTGGTCGACCAGATGATGTCATCGACATCGGCGGTATCGAGATGGTTGCGCTCGGCAATCGCCTTCAGCACCGTGGCAGCGAGATGCTGCGGGTGCATGTGCGCGAGCGCGCCCTTGCCGGCCTTGCCCACGCCGCGTGGCGTGCGGACGGCGTCGATGATGAGCGCTTCGGACATGACGTCTCCATTCCAGCAATTTCAACGGCCTCCGGCACATCGCGTTCGGAGACTGGACCATAGTTCTGCCACCATCGCTGGAACGCAGCGCGGCCAGTGTCAAGACCATACTGATCGAACACTCAGCATAGAGGACTGAACGATTTACAAGTTTCCGGGTGCGCGATAGGACCGGTCCAGTTGCGAGGCAGGAACGCGCGCAGGCCCGTTAGGAGAGCGAGATGTCGGTTGCGGAATTCACAGGCGGCAACACCATCACCGGCGTCCTGCGTGAAGTGGCGGACGCGAAGACCGACAGTGTTTTCCTCGATTTCCAGGGCAAGCTCTTCACCTACGGGGAAACGCAGGATGCCGCGCGACGTCTTGCGGCGGGACTGGTCGCGCTCGGCGTAGTGCCTGGCGACCGCGTCGTTTCGGTGCTCGACAATACTTTCGACGCGGTGGTGGCGTGGTTTGGAATCAACCTTGCCGGCGCTGTCTCGGTCCCGGTGAACACCGCCTATAAGGGTGAGTTCCTCCGGCATCAGATCGACAATGCGGGCGCGCGGATCGTCATCGCGGAGGAGGATTACGCCGCTCGCGTAACCGCCGTCGCTGGCGACATCCCCGCGCTGGCGGTTCTGGTGCATCGGGGCGCCGCACCAGCCGATGCGCCCGCCTCGCTCGAAATCCGGTCCCTCGATCGTGCGATGGACGCGCAGACCGATCACCCGTTGCCGGACGTCGCCCCGTCCGACCTGGCGATGCTCATCTACACGTCGGGGACTACGGGACCCTCCAAGGGCTGCATGATCAGTCATGGCTATGCGTGCAATCTCGCGCGGCAGGCGATCATGTGCGGGGATCGCCGCCCCGAGGATATCTACTGGAGTGCGCTTCCGCTGTTCCACATGAACGCGACCGCAACCGGCCTGCTATCGACCGCGATGCTCGGCGGTCGCTCGGTCGTGTACCCGCGCTTTTCGCTTTCGGGCTTCTGGCCCGACATCCTGCGCTCGGGCGCGACCTCGGTCGGGTTGCTCGGGTCAATGCATCCGCTGATCGCCGAAGCCGCGGATAGCGAAGAGTCGACGAAATGCTTCGGCCAACTCCGCGTGGTCGGCGCGGCACCGTTTCCCAAGGACATGCAGGACAAGTGGCGCACCCGCTTCGGTGTCGAAATCATGGGGGCGGGCGGCTATGGCCTGACCGAAGCGGCGATGGTCACGACCGGACCGCTGGCTACCCGGCTGGACCCCAATTCGTCGGGTCCGATGGCCGAGGAGTTCGACGTCGTCATCGCCGACGACGACGGCAATCCGCTGCCGACCGGTCAGGCGGGCGAGGTGCTGATCCGGCCCAGGCGACCGAATGTGATGTTTTCGGGCTATTGGAACCGCCCGGCGGACACGCTGAAGGCGATGAAGGACCTGTGGTTCCACTCCGGCGACATCGGCAAATTCGGCGAGAACGGCGAGTTCTACTTCCTGGACCGTAAGAAGGATTATCTCCGGCGGCGCGGCGAAAACATCTCCAGCTTCGAAATGGAGGCGACCTTCCAGAACCATCCCGATATCATGGACGTCGCGGTCCATGCCGTGTTCTCCGAACTGGGCGAGGACGACGTCAAGGTCACTTGCGTGCTGCGCGAGGGCGCGGACCTGACCGAGCAGAACCTGTGCCTGTGGGCGATCGATCGCGTACCGTATTTTGCCGTGCCGCGCTATATCGAGTTCCGCGACGACCTGCCGCGCAACCCGACCGGGAAAATCCTGAAATACCGTTTGCGCGAGGATGGCTGCACACCCCGCACGTGGGACCGCGAGAAGCACGACGTGGCGCTGGCGCGGCGGTGATACGATTGCGGCGTACCGCAACCCCTCCATACAGGGACAGGTAGTTTGGCAATCATTAGCGCACTGGCCATCGCGGCGTTGCTGGCGCTGATCCTTTCAAACCGCGTATCCCCGGTTGCGGCCTTGATCCTGGTTCCGGTCGTTGCGGCAACGATGATCGGCCTTGCTGCTGAAATCCCGGCTTATGTGGCAAGCGGACTGAGCAAGATCGCGCCGGTCGCGGCGATGTTCGTCTTCGCAATCCTGTTTTTCGGCATCATGACGGATGCCGGCCTGTTGCTGCCGCTGGTGAACTTGGTGTTGCGACTCGTGGGCGAGCGTCCTACGCGCATAGCGGTCGGCACGGCGGCTCTGGCGTTAGTGATCCATCTCGACGGCTCCGGGGCGGTGTGCTTTCTCGTCACCATCCCGGCGCTTCGTCCGCTATACGACCAGCTCGAACTCGACCGCCGGGTGCTGGCCTGCACCGCGTCGATGGCGGCCGGCGTGAACTTCCTGCCATGGACCGGCCCGACCGTCCGGGCGTCCGCCGCGCTCAAGATTCCGGCGCTGGAAATCTTCACGCCGATGGCAGGCGTGCAGGCGTGCGGCCTGGTCTTCATTTTCGCGGTCGCATGGTGGCTGGGACTACGGGAAGAGCGGCGCATCGCCGCCGGACTGCCACGACCCGTAGGGGGTGGGGGTGTCGCGATGGCGCTAGCAGAGGAGCCCTCCGCTCATGGCGGCAGCGATGCGCTGGCGAGTCTGCGTCGACCCCGGCTGTTCTGGATCAACGCCGTAATTACGCTGATCGTCATCGGGTCGGTGATTTCCGGCCGGATCGATCCGGCGGTCGCCTTCATGGTGGGAACCTCCGTCGCGCTGATCGTCAATTATCCCGGCGGCAAACACCAGCGGGATCGGCTGGACGCGCACGCGGGCGCCGCGCTGTCGATGGCTGCCATATTGTTCGCGGCCGGTGCGTTCGTCGGCATCATGAACGGCGCCGGCCTGATCGCCGCGATGGCCCAGGCCACGACCGCGCATATCCCGCAAGGTATCGGCGGTCACATTTCCGTTCTGTTGGGCGTACTCAGCATGCCGCTCAGTCTTGTGTTCGACCCCGACTCCTTTTATTTCGGTGTGCTTCCCGTCATCGTGAAGGTTGGTGAACAGTTCGGGACCGCACCGGTCGCAATCGGTCGCGCGGCGCTGTTGGGCCAGATGACGACCGGGTTCCCGGTCAGCCCGCTGACGCCGGCGACGTTCCTGGTGGCTGGGCTAAGCGGGATCGAACTGGCGGCGCATCAGCGGTTCGCCATCCCGTGGCTGTTTGCCGCCACGCTGGTGATGGTGCTTGCGGCGCTACTTATCGGCGTCCTGCCGCTATGACGGTGCGGCGGTCGTCCGCGCGCATCGGTGCCGGCGCGGGTTTCTCGGGCGATCGGATCGAGCCTGCGATCGAACTGGCGACGCATGGTGCGCTGGATTATCTCGTCTTCGAATGTTTGGCGGAGCGTACCATCGCCTTGGCCCAGCGCGCCAGGCGCGATGACCCTCAATCGGGTTTCGACCCGCTGCTCGACGCGCGGATACGCGCGGTGCTGAGACCGTGCGTCGACCGTGGCGTGCGAATCGTCACCAACATGGGCGCCGCCAACCCGTCAGGTGCCGCCGGACGGATCGCCGCCATCGCGCGCGACATCGGTCTCGCCGGACTGCAGATTGCGACCGTGACCGGCGACGACGTGCTGGCACAGGTGCTGCATCGCGACCCGCCGCTGTTCGGAGAGCCTGGGAGGGTGTCGGACCTGAAGCGCGATCGCATTCTGTCGGCCAACGCGTATCTCGGGGCCGGACCGATCCGCGATGCGTTGGCCGCCGGCGCGCAGGTCGTCGTAACCGGTCGCGTCGCCGACTCGGCGCTGTTCCTGGCGCCTCTGATGCACGAGTTCGGTTGGCGGGAGGATGACTGGTCGCTGCTGGGGCGCGGGGCGATGACCGGACATCTGCTGGAATGCGCGGGGCAGCTGACCGGCGGCTATTTCGCCGACCCGGGCGTCAAGGACGTGCCCGGTCTGGCCCGGCTCGGCTTTCCGTTCGCCGATGTCGCGCCGGACGGCACCGCTGTCTTCGGCAAGGTCGCGGGGTCGGGTGGTCTGATCGACCTGCGGACCTGTACCGAACAGTTGCTCTATGAGATCGGGGACCCCGCCGCCTATCCTACACCGGACGTGACGGCGGACTTCTCCGGTGTCCGGCTTCGTATGCTCGGCCCCGACCGGGTTGAGGCGTCGGGGGGCGATGGACGTCCAGCACCGGCGATGCTCAAGGTGTCCGTCGGCTACACCGACGGCTATACTGGCGAGGGGCAGATCTCTTATGCCGGCGTCAACGCCGTCGCCCGTGGGCGCCTTGCGCTGGAGATCATCCGCGAGCGGCTCGACCTGACCGGCGTTCCGGTACGCGACCTGCGATGCGAACTCATCGGCCTCGACGCCACTTACATCGGAGCCGGGCTTCCCGACCTGCGTCGACAAACCGAAGTGCGCGCAAGAGTGACGGGTCGGACCGACACGATCGAGGCGGCGCGGCGTATCGGCCAAGAGGTGGAAAGCCTGTATACGACCGGACCCGCGGGCGGCGGCGGAGTCACCCGGCACGCGCAGTCGGTAATCGCGATCGCATCCACTCTCATTCCCCGCGGCGATGTCTCGTCCGACGTCACGCTGCTGACCGCATGAAGCGGCGCCTCCACGCATTGGCGCACGCGCGCGCAGGCGACAAAGGCGACATTTCGCTCATTTCCGTCATCGCATACCGTCAGGCGGATTTCGTGCTGCTCGAGCGCCAACTCACCGGCGAAGCCGTAGCGCGTCACTTCGCCCGCCTTTCGCCCGACCGAGTCGAGCGCTTCACTCTGCCCTCGCTCGGCGCCCTTAACTTCGTGCTTCACGGTGCGCTGAGAGGCGGCGTCACGCGCTCGCTCGCGTTGGATGCCCACGGCAAAACGCTGGCTTCCACATTGCTGGAGATCGAGATCGATGTTCCGGAATAAGAACAGGGAAAGGTCTGACGTCCTTCTTTTTAACCTAATTCTATTTCAATCAGTATCGGCGTCATCGCCAAGAAAGGATATGTACCGGTAGGAACAACGAGGATACCTGCTACCGAGGCGCTCCCGGCACGACAACGATCGCATTATCCCGACACAGCGCAGTCTGATGGAGCGCACATATGTCGCTTCGATGGTGCCTCCAAACCGCCACCCGCTTCGAGCGCACCCGAGCCTCATTAGCGCCAGTATTGGCCGTGCCGCATCTTGGCGATTAAGCGTCTATTTTTACTCAACCGGCACCAAAAATTCCCAGCGTTTTGAGTGCCCGCTTGGGTGGTGCATGGGGCACCACTTCCGGTCAAAGATGGGCACCGTGCCCTCGAGGCGCGGGATGCCGCTGGTGACGCCGTTCTCCAACGCGGCCCTGGGGCCGGAGATCAGGATCTCGTCCTTCGACACGGTGACCTCCGACACCAGCATCCGCAGATAGGCGGTGCGCAGCGTTGGGTCTTCGTCGCGTAACTTCTCCGACAACAGATTGCCGAACTTCGCGACCGTCGCGTCGGTGATCCGGCCTGACCCCTTCGCGAGCTGCGTCTCGAGCGTGTCGATGCGCGCGGTCGCGGCTGTGAGGGAGGCGCGGTTATCGCCCATCCGCTTCGCGAAGATCGGATCGCGCGGCCCCATTTCACCGATCTCGACCAGGATCAGCAGCCGTTCAATCGCGGTGCGCAGCCGGGTCTGCTCGGCACGGGCGTGGACCAGCTCGTCCTCGCGCTGCGCGCGCTTCTGGTCGGAGAGGTTGACGACATCGGCGAGCAAGGCCTGCAGGCGGGCAGGCGCGAGCAGCTGACGCTCGATCGCGTCGAGCACGATGTTGTCTAGTTCCTCGCGGCGGACGCTCGGACCGTTGCAGGTACGGCCCTGGTTCACGCGGCCGTTGCAGACATAGTAGTGGTAGCGGCCTCCCTTGCCGGTGCGCATCGTCATGCCGCAGGTGCAGCCCGGCATCCCGCAGCGGGCGATCCCCATCAGCATGGTGGTGCCGGCGGCGATGTGCGGCGCGGTCTTGCGGGGATTGCGGCTGGCGCGCAGCGCCGCGACCCGCTCGAACTGGTCGAGGTCGACGATCGCCGGGCACGGCACCGCGATCCAGTCCTCGGGATCGGGAGCGTTGCCCTCATCGTCGGCGGTCTTGTCGTGGTACGTGCCGGTGTAGACGCCCCGCGAGAGGATGCCTGCGACGTTGCTGTTAGAGAACTTCGCGCCACGCAGCGTCGTGCCGCGTGCGTTCAGAGTGCCGACGATCCAGCGCCCGCCGCGGCCCATGTCGGCCCAGTCGAACACCTCGCGAACCACCGACGCCTCGGCCGGCACGATCCGCAGCTTCATGCGCTGCTTCTCGCCGTCCTGATGGGCGACATAGGTCTCGTAACCGTAGGCGATTGGGCCGCCATTGTAATAGCCCTGCCGGGCATTCTCCCGGCGGCTCTTGCGAGTGTAGACGGCCGAGTCGAACGCCTGCTGCTCGGCCATCATCGCGGTGATGGTCTGACCGATGCGCTTGGAGCGGCCCTCGCCGAAGTTCTCGGTGATCGACACCGTCTCGACCCCGGCGTCGGCAAGCGCGTCGATCGAGTTGAAGAACAGCCGCATATTGCGAGCCATGCGGGCGATGGCGAACATCAGGACGAGGTCGACGGGGTGCGAGCCGTCGGTCGCCTGCGCGATCATGCGGTTGAACTCGGGACGTCTGTCGGTCCGGCCGCTCAGGCCGCAGTCGGCGAACTCCTCGACGATGTCGATGTCATGATGCAGGGCGTAGGCGCGAAGGGCATGGCGCTGCGCCTCGATGCTCTGCGCCTTGCCGTCCTCCTTGTCGACCGAGAGGCGGAGATAGGCGTAGGCGCGCAGCCTGGTGTCGGGCTTCCGGATCCGTCCGCGTGCCATCATGCCTCCTCGTCGAAGATCGCGGCGAGGTCGGGGCCGAGCGCCGCCAGCACCTTATGAATCTCCTCCACCGTGATCGGCAAGGTCGAAGCGAACAGGCTGCGGACCGGTACGGGACGCATGACGCCATGGCCATGGCAGCGCCGCGTCGGCACCGACGCGTCCGGGGCTGGATCGTCCGCCATGACGAGGGTCGCAGCGTCGCCGGGAGCTCAGCCGAACAGCCGGTCGACGGCGTCGTGGTAGGCAGCCTTGGCGGCGGCCTTCTCGACAGGGGTCATGGCGGATACCGCCGCCTCGTCGGGCAGCAGCAGGCGGCGACCGCCATCACTGTGCCGCTCCAGCGCACCGATCACGACGTCGTCGTGACCGACCACGTCCTCCAGGTTCAGCGGCTCGGGGCCGCTGGCCATGCCCGCCGCCGCGCCGAACGGCAGCTCGGGCTCGGGCGTCGGCGGCACGATGCCGAGCACGACCAATGCGTGCCTAGGCTCGAACCGCTCATTGCGGGCGAGCAGCGCCTCCAGTCGCTTGCGCAGCGTGGTGACCGCGCCCTTGGCCGCGCTGCGTCGCGGGTGGGCGGCGTCGTCCTTACCTGCATCGGCGAGCGCTCTGCCGACCTTGTAGAGATAGTCCATCGGCGGCTTCGCCGGCTGCTGGAGAAGATCGGCGAAGCGCGGCTCATCGCGCTCACCCCTGGCGGCGGTCAGGTGCTTGCTGAGCTTACTCGGCGTCCAGCCGATCCGGGCGGCGATCACCAGGTCGGGGACGACCCAGACCTCGCTCATCCGCAATGCCTCGCGGGCGCGCTCGATCGGTGCCGAGGCGAGGGTGAGGAAGGACTGGCTGAAGCGCTGGTACACCGCCGTCTCGGCCGTCCCCGTCCAGCGCACCCCCCGGACCAAGACGGCGGGATTATCCTCGTGCTGAAGCCGCAGCGCCAGCACCCGCGCCCAGCCGTCGATGACGTACCAGATGTTCTCGAATAGGAGGACGAGGATGGGCGTCAGCGCGGCGGGATCGAGCGCGGCGTGGAACAGCGCTTTGCCGACGCCGTTCTCGAAGTCGTAGCGGCGGCGGGGATGATCGGCGCCGATGACGAGCTGGTCGAGCGGCACGGTGAACTCGCCCTCAACCAGCGGCGAGAGTGGGAACACGGCACTGGCACCGTCGAGAGCCTCGGTTTCTTTACTCTCGGCGGCAGGATGGTGCTCAGAGGCCTCGTAGCTTTCAGTTCCCGGACTGCCCTCGTCGTCGTCCGTGTTCTCCGGCCGCTGCCGCGGCTCCTCGCCATGCTTCTCGACCATGCCGGCCTCCCTCGGCGCCGGCGAAATGCCGCGA
The DNA here is from genome assembly GCF_903644135.1 of Sphingomonas bacterium. Taxonomy (GTDB): domain Bacteria; phylum Pseudomonadota; class Alphaproteobacteria; order Sphingomonadales; family Sphingomonadaceae; genus Sphingomonas. The sequence continues at coordinate 8,589 of NZ_CAHJXA010000088.1, forward strand.
CCCGGGGCGGGTATGTATCGCCCGGGCGGCACGGCTCGTGTGGGTGCCCTGTGCCGTCGTGATTGCACCGCTCTCCCGGGGAAAGCGGGGTGGTCAGACGTACTTCATCGGCTTGCCGGCATGCCCCAGGCTAGGCTCGATGGCGCATTGTGCGGCGGCAGTGACCGTTGCAAGCCGGGAGACGAGGCGAGGCTATACCCGCGAGTGCTGTCCGGTGACGCCGGATCCGGTGCGGCTCTACGCTGGCAACGAGATGTCGAGAGCGCCGGGGGATCAGGTCGGGTGGTTGGTTGGGTCGCCGCCGTTCGCCTCGGAGAGGTTTGCCGCTTCGGTGCTTAAGCGTAAGCATCCGGTGAGGGCCGCGGCTAGGCGGCTTTGAGCAGTTCTGCTGGTCGCCGCCAGTTCCATGGGAGCAG